>JBMYXJ010000252.1:0-4702 GCA_049608285.1 Mycobacterium sp.
ACCGCGTGCCCCGGAGTTGGGTATGGATCCTGACCGACGATCAGCACCCTTACGCGGTCGAATGGAAAAGTGAACGCACGCAACACGTTCGGTCCGGCCGGAAGATACCGGTGCCCCTGAGCCAGTTCTGAGCGCAGGAACTCCCCCATGTGTGCGATCTGGGGTTCGACCGGAGTCAGTGCGCGGGCCCAACCCGGGTCGACCAACTCGCTGAGAGGACGTGCGGTCACGAGAAGCCAACATAGCGGGCCACGGCGGTCAGAACGACAACCAGCCCGAATTACCGCCCCAGGCAGCGCCGTCCACCGTGACCCGCGGTGGTCCGCCGCCAAGTGCTGCAGCGTCTACCACCGTGCCGATCGGCCGCCAACCAGTTGGCGGAGCCGCGGAAAACGTCGCTACCAGCGCGTGGTCTTCACCACCCCCGAGCACCCATTGCCAAGGATCTGACCCCACCGCGGCCGCCGCGCCGACGAGCGCATCGACGTCGCCGCGCAGGCCGGCGGCGGACAGGTCGATGCACACACCTGAAGTGGACGCGATATGTCCCACATCGGCCAGTAGCCCATCGGAGACATCGATCATCGAGCTCGCCCCGGCGCGCGCGGCGACGACTCCCTGACCGTAGGGCGGCTCGGGCACCAGATGGCGTTGACGAAATCCGCCGACATCATCAAATCCTCCGACGTCATCGGATCCCCCGACCGCGGTGTTCCACAACGCGAATCCAGCCGCCGAACGACCGAGTTCACCGGTTACTGCCACAGTGTCGCCCAGTTTCGCTCCGCCGCGGCGCACGGCGTCGAGTCCACCGAGGTCTCCGAGCGCGGCCACCGAGATGACCCACTGCGGTGCCTGCACCACGTCGCCTCCGACGATGCCCGCTCCGATCAGACCCGCCTCGTGCCACATTCCGTCGGCAAGCTCGACCGCCCGCGTCGTCGCGGTGTCGCCGGGGGCACCGAACGCGACCACGAACGCAGTGGCGCGACCGCCCATCGCCTCGATGTCGGCGGCGTTCTGCGCAATGGCTTTTCGGCCGACATCGTGGGGCGAGGACCAATCGAGCCGAAAGTGACGGTTTTCGACGAGCATGTCGGTGCAGACCACGGTCCGGCCGTCAACGGACGCGACTACCGCCGCGTCATCGCCGGGACCCAGCAAGACGAGCCCGGGTTGCGACCGGCCGGCCACTAACCGGTCGATGACCGCGAACTCACCCGTACCGGCCAACGAATCGTCCGGGTATTCGCTCGCCATGTTCGCCATCCTTCCGGCACCTTCGGTGGTCTGGACGCGCGGCCCACCTACGCTGGGTTTGCTACCTGCGGCGTGGAGTCTATGCAGCCAGTGGGAAGATTGCGGCGTGGCCCACCGAGTGCAGCACTAGCGTGTGATGGATAGCCATACCGACGACAATCCGCCGCGGCACCTGCTGATCGCGGCGCTGGTCGTGGCCGTCGGTGCGGTCGCCGTCGTCGTCGTAGTCGCGGCCGTGTTGCAGCGTCAAACTCCACAGACGCCGATCGTGATTGCCGCTGCACCCGCGCCGCGTGCCGACAGCCCCGAATGCCGCACGCTGACCGCAGCGCTGCCCGACCGGCTCGGCAAATATTCTCGCGCGCCAGTGATGGAGCCCGCTCCGGCGGGAACAGCGGCGTGGCAGGCCGAGGACAGCAGCGAAGCAGTCATTCTGCGGTGCGGGCTCGACCGCCCACTTGAGTTCGCGGTGGGCACGCCGGTGCAGATGGTCGACGCGGTCGGGTGGTTCCGAGTGGCCGACGAAGCAGACACCGGGCGGAGCACCTGGTTCGCCGTCGACCGGCCCGTGTATGTAGCGCTCACCCTGCCGGCGGGGTCGGGGCCGACCCCCATCCAGACGCTCTCGGACGTGATCTCGACGGCGCTTCCGCCCACTGCCATCGATCCCGCACCCCCGCGCTGACTACCGTAAGCCGGTCCCGCGCCTGATCGCGGTGTCAACCAACGTGGCGAGTAACTTCGGATAATCAATTCCGCGGGCCGCCCACATCCGCGGATACATCGAGATCGTGGTAAACCCTGGCATCGTGTTGATCTCATTGACGACGGGCCCGTAGTCGGTAAGGAAGAAGTCCACTCGCGCCAGCCCCTGGCAATCGATCGCGCGGAATGCGCGGATCGCCAGTCCGCGTACATGCTCGGCGACGACGTCGTCGACCTTGGCCGGTACGTCGAGTTCCGCCCCGTCATCGAGGTACTTGGTCTCGAAGTCATAGAAGCCGTCCTGGCGGCCGCGCACGCCGGACACGCGGATCTCGCCCAGGGGACTCGCTTCGACCCGTCCGTCGGGGAACTCCAGAACCCCACATTCCAGTTCTCGCCCCGACATGGCCGCTTCGACTATGACCTTGGGATCGTGGCGACGCGCCAGCTCGACGGCATCTGCGAGGGTATCCCAGCTGCTGACCCGGCTGACTCCGATGGACGAGCCACCGCGCGCGGGCTTGACGAACACTGGCAGCCCGAGGCGTTCCCGATCCTCCAGCGACAGCATGGCCTGTGGGGGACGCAGCACCACCTGATCGCCAATCGGCAGGCCCTCTACAGCCAGCAGCTTCTTCGTGAACTCTTTGTCCATGCCGGCCGCGCTGGCCAGCACTCCCGCCCCGACGTATGGCACCCCGGCGAGCTCCAGTAGGCCCTGGATGGTGCCGTCCTCGCCATACGGTCCGTGAAGTACCGGAAAGACCACGTCGACGGCGGCCAGCAGGTCGCCGGCGCCTTCACCCAGCGACACGAGTTGGCCGCGCCGTGCCGGGTCGGCGCTCAGCGCCAATGCGGTGCCCGAGGATTCGCCGACACGTGGCAGTGCGCCGTCGGTGATGGCCAACGTCTCGGGCCGACCGTCGGTGAGCACCCATGAACCCCGCGGTGAAATCCCCACCGGGACCACTTCAAAGCGGTCCGGGTCGAGGTTACGCAGGATGCTTCCTGCGGAAACACACGAAATCGCGTGTTCTGAGCTGCGTCCGCCGTACACGACGGCAACGCGGATGCGGGCGGTCACAACCTAGAGAGGCTACCGCCCTGCCTAGGAGAGGGCCTGCTCGATATCGCTGAGCAGATCGTCGGTGTCCTCGATACCGAGCGAGAGCCGCGCAAATCCGTCCGGGACCGAGTCTCCCCACCTGGCCCTACGGTCCACCGACGAGTGGATCCCGCCGAAACTCGTTGCTGCCACCAGCAACGCGCTTCTACTGACCAATTCGTGCACCGCAGCAGCACTCGCCAACTCGATCGCCAGCACGCCACCGAATCGACGCATCTGTGTCGAGGCGGTTACATGTGACGGATCCTCGGGAAGGCCGGGATAGCGGACCGACCGCACCGCCGGGTGGGAACGCAACATCAGTGCGACAGCCGCGGCGTTCTGGCACTGCCGCTCGAAACGAAGTCCGAAACTTCCGAGGCTGCGCAGCACGAGCCAGGCTTCGAATGGGCCCAGGACGGGTCCCGACAGCAAGCGCTCACGTTCCAACCGCTGCATCATCTCGGAGTGACTGCCCGCGACATAACCGGCCAGCACATCGTGGTGTCCTGCCAGTGCCTTGGTCGCGCTGGCCACTGCCAGGTCGGCGCCCAACGATAGCGGTTGCTGCCCAAACGGGGTGGCGGTGGTGTTGTCGACGACCAGAATCGAGCCGCGAGCGCGGCAAGCCGTCGCCAGCTGATGCAGATCCACAACGTCAAGCCCAGGATTCGACGGTGACTCAGCTAGCACCACATCGCCCGGGCCGGCGTCGCCAGCGGCGTCACACATCTGGGCACATCCCGCCGCGACCACAGTCACCCCTCGCGGGGCCAGGAACTCGTTGGCAAAGGCGCGTACCTGGTAGTAACCGTCAGCGGGGACGACGATCTTGTGACCCGGTTCGGCGACGGTCCGCAACACCGAGGTAATGGCGGCCATCCCGGAGCCGAATGCCAGCGCAGCGGTCGCACCCTCGAGCTGAGCGAGCGCTGATTCCAGTTGCCGCCAAGTCGGATTCGATCTACGGCCGTAGCTGTCCAGTGAATCGTCTTCGTCGGAGGGAATGTGATATGCCGCTGCCGGAACCGGTGGTGTAGCAATTGGCTCGCCCGGAATCGGCTTCGAGCCAACGGCTTTGAGGCTGCGGGTCGAGTCACCGTAAGCATCGGTCACGGTGTCACTCCGACTTGGTTGTACGGCCGAGCAACAGCGCTACCGCATCGTCGACGGACAGGCCCTTGTGGCAGACCCGGTGCACCGCCTCGGTGAGCGGCATCTCCACGTCATAGCTGGACGCCAGCGCCAGAACCGATTCACACGACGTGACACCTTCGGCGACATGACCGCCCGTCGCGGCCAGTGCAGCCTCCATGCTGCCTCCGTTGCCCAAACGCTCACCAAAAGAGCGATTGCGGGAGTGCGGCGACATGCACGTCGCCACAAGATCGCCGATGCCCGCGAGCCCGGCAAGGGTGGCGGGCTTGGCGCCCAACGCGATTCCGAGCCGCATGATTTCGGCCAGACCGCGAGTGATGATCGCCGCCGCGGTGTTCTCGCCCAGGCCGCAACCCGCGGCCATGCCGCAGGCCAGAGCGATAACGTTCTTGCAGGCGCCCCCAACTTCAGCGCCGATCACGTCGGCGTTGGTATAGGGCCGGAAGTAACCGGTGGCCAATGCCCGCTGAATCG
>JBMYXJ010000253.1:0-4701 GCA_049608285.1 Mycobacterium sp.
CGGGGGCGGAGATCCTCGTGGTCACCACGCCGCAGTTGGCTGCTGCCGAAGTCGCGGAGCGTGCGGGGGCGATCGCGCTGCAGACCCGGCAGCGCATCGTCGGAGTGGTGGAGAATATGTCTGGCTTGGTGCTACCAGACGGAACGACGATGCAGATCTTCGGGGAGGGCGGTGGCCGCCAGGTCGCCGAGAGCCTGTCCCGGGCCGTTGGTGCCGAGGTTCCGCTACTGGGCCAGGTGCCTCTTGATCCCGCCCTGGTCTCGGCAGGTGACTCCGGTGTCCCACTGGTGTTGTCCGCACCGGACACCGCAGCCGGGAAGGCGCTGCGCAGCATTGCCGACACGCTATCGAGCCGCAAGCGTGGCCTTGCCGGCATGTCGCTGGGGTTGGACCCCGCAGGCCGCTAGCACCGTTACTGCATTCTCAGGGCTCGCACTTCGCTGCCCGAACGCAGTCTCAATGTAAAAGAGGACCGCTAGGTGGCCTCCGTGTCGAACGGCGTCGACGCTGCCGGCTGTTCGGCGTCGGGCGTGGCCGGAGCGACCTCGGCGGGACCACCAGAGGACAGCGGCTTCTCCGGTACTTGCGCTGCACTGCCCGCTGTGTCGAACTTCCCCGTGAAGATCGAATCGTCGCCGTCAAGCAGGTGCTTGGTCAGCGCCGCGCGCGGCGTCATGCCTTTGAGCCTCTGCAACTCGGAGAGTGGTTCGCGCAGGTCGTCGAACTCGGGGCCCAGGTCCTCTCGCAGCTGGCTGGTGGCGCCGCTGATGTAGTCCCGGGCTTGGCGCAATGCGCTGGACGTCCACCTGATCGCGCCGGGTAGTCGCTCTGGGCCGAGGATCACCAATCCGGCTATCACCAGGACCATCATCTCGCCCCAACCGACGTTGGCGAACATCGATTACGTGCTGTTGTCCGGACGGGGAGTCACGGTGAGCGTGACGCGACGGCCGTCGCGGACGACCTCGATGGGTGCTGGCTCGCCGATAGCGAGTTGCCGCACGGCGACGACGAACTCGTCGGCGTCGTCAACTTCGCGATCGCCCACCTTGACGACGACATCGTTTTCCAGGATGCCCCCCTGCTCGGCGGGTCCACCCTGGGTCACGTTCGCGATCTGCGCACCCTTGGCGACATCGTTGCCGACCGAGCGCGCCGTGAGACCCAGGGTCGGATGAGCTATCTTGCCGTTCTGGATCAGCGTCTCGACAACCTGCCTGACCTCGTTGACCGGGATTGCGAATCCGAGGCCGCTGGCGCTTTCAGACAGTGACTTTCCGGCGGTGTTGATGCCGATCACCTCGGCGTTCATGTTGATCAGTGGCCCGCCCGAGTTGCCGTGATTGATCGACGCATCGGTCTGCACCCCGTCGATGACGGTGTCGGTGTCCGAGCCGTCGCCGGACAGCGGTATCGGGCGGTGCAGCGCGCTGATGATTCCGGTGGTGACCGTGCTGCGCAGTCCCAGCGGCGCGCCGGCGGCGATCACTTCTTCGCCGACCTGGAGTTTCTCGGAGTCGCCCATCCGCGCGACGACGAGGTTGTCGACGTTGTCGACCTTGAGCACCGCCAGGTCGGTCTTGGGATCGCGGCCGACTAGGTTCGCCGGAACTTCGGTGCCGTCGTGGAACACCACGGCCAGCTTGTACTTGCTCGGGTTGCTGGCTGCCTCAGAGATCACGTGATTGTTGGTGACGACATAGCCGCGGCCGTCTACGACGACTCCGGACCCTTGGGCACCTTCGCCGTCGCTGGCCGCTTCGATGGTGACCACCGAGTCGGCCACCGCGGCCGCTACTTCGGTGAATCGGCCGGGCGGCAGATCGGGGCTGTCACTGGTCTCCAAAGTCACCTTCGATGTGGTGAATGCCTCGACCACTTCGGCGGTCTTGCGGCCCACCAGACCACCGGCGACACCGATCACCAGCGCGACTATGCCGAGCACCGCGAGTGCGGTGTAGGAGACCTTGCCGCCAAACAACACCTGGCGCACGCCTAGCCTGCCGGTGTTGCTGGCGATCGGCTCCGGTGGCGGTGGCACGAACGCGGGTGTTCCCAAGGCGGCGGGCGATCCAGGGTTGCGCCACGGATCGTCAAGTTCGTCGGCACGCGCTCCAAGTTCCGCCTTGAGCGCACCGGCGTCGGCGGGGTGCCGCTGCAGCGAATCGCCGCCAGGGTGGGTGCGGCCGAACGCTTCGGCCAGCACCGGGTCGGGGTCTTGGTTCTTCGGTGTGTACTCCCCCTGATCGCGATGCTGACCGTCAGCGGTAAAAGAGCCGTGCACACCCGCGGGCCTGCCGAAAGTACGTTGGGCTGCAGGGTCGACAGGCGGACGCGACACCGGGCGCGGCTCAAGAGGTTCCCGGCCGGACTTGTCCAGATTAGTCACCCGTTTATTGCCCTTCTCTTACCGTCAGTCAGTTGCTTAGGTCAGCAATCGCCGACAAATGTCGATGATCGACTTCGCTTCTACCCTACCGACGCTTGCGACGGCCGCGCTGCGCACCATCAGCTAACTGCG
Source organism: Mycobacterium sp. (assembly GCA_049608285.1). Classification (GTDB taxonomy): domain Bacteria; phylum Actinomycetota; class Actinomycetes; order Mycobacteriales; family Mycobacteriaceae; genus Mycobacterium. The sequence continues at coordinate 2,522 of JBMYXJ010000253.1, forward strand.
GCGTTTCGGCCGTTGGTGGAACGTCATCCTGGGCGCGGTCCGGGATCTGGGACAACAGGCCCAGCAAAGAAGTCGGCATCGCCACGGCGCAGGAGTCCCGCAACGCCGACCGCGCTTGACGCTGAGCGTCAACCTCCTGCGCGCACTCAGAACACACCGAGAGGTGCTGAGCCGCGCGCAGGTATGCGGTCATGCGCAACTCGCCGTCGGCGAACGCCGCGACAGCCTCCGTCGACAGATGCTCAGTGGAACCGAATTGGCGCGGGCCGACGGGCGCGTCACTTTGCGAAGCAAACTGCGACGGAAACCACGAGAAGGCGCGACGAACGGCATCCCCGGGATCGACCATCACCCCAGCTCCTCTCGCCTCAGCTCACGTCAGGCTACTTCGAATGTAGCGCGGCAAGCCGTGCGGCAACGCGCAAACGTCAGGCTGATTTGGCCGCTTCGTGAAAACCCTCCGCCATAGATGGGTCGGAATGGCGTCCCAGGTGATCACGTAGCGCTTGGCGGCCACGATGGATGCGGCTGCGTACCGTACCCAACTTGACGCCGAGAGTCGCCCCAATCTCCTCGTAGGACAGGCCTTCGATGTCGCACAACACCACGGCGGCGCGGAACTCCGGCGGGAGTGAATCCAGGGCAGCCTGAAGGTCGGGGCCCAGCCGGGAGTCGTGGTAAATCTGCTCGGGGTTCGGTTCGTCTGCCGGCACGCGATCGTAATCTTCGGGCAGGGCTTCCATCCGGATCCGACCACGACGACGAACCATATCGAGGAACAGGTTCGTCGTGATGCGGTGCAACCAGCCTTCGAATGTGCCGGGCTGGTAATTCTTCACCGATCTGAAGACGCGAATGAACGTTTCCTGAGTCAGGTCCTCCGCGTCGTGCTGACTGCCCGATAGGCGATAGGCCAAGCGATACACCCGGTCAGCGTGCTGGCGGACGAGTTCGTCCCAGCTCGGCATCGCCGTCTTGTCGCCGGTGGCGTCAAACACCGCTGTGCCCGTCAACTGGTCGGTGGGCTCCACCCACTCGGCATCGGTGTACTGCTCGAGGTGTGCCATGGAGACCGGGGCCACCGGGGACACCGGGGCGGCACCGGGGGTGGACGCACCACTAGCGGAGGCGGGCGCGGCGGCGGCAGCGGTCGCGGGGGCGGAAATCGTCTGGTCCTCCATGTCGTGACGGTGGTTGTCGTCGGTAGACAACCGCTCGTAGTGGAGAACACCGGATGGCGTGGCTTTCTTCCCAGCACGGTCTTGCGGGCGAACAATATCGCCGCGTGCGCTGAGAGCGCCGTCAGTCATGGGATTACCGTCTCCTGCGCTGGTGTGCCTGACCTAGGAACAAACTGAACGTTTCCTGAGAAATATTGACGCCCCTTGGTCGACCAGCAAAAACAGTGGATGCGGCCCCCGGATTATCGGAACTTGGGGCGGGCGTGTCGCTGCGCATGCAACCCGCCCTTCGCTCTACGCTGCGGGACATGGCCAGCACCGACGAACCCGAAGCTGGTTCCGGCGATTCCGGGACGAAAGTGAGCCAGGCCGAGGCGATCGTCGCCCATGCCGAACACTCGATCTCCGAGGACGCCATCGTCGCTGCGGCCAGAGAGCGGGCGTTGGATATCGGCGCGGGGGCGGTGACACCGGCGGTCGGCGCGCTGCTCTGCGTGCTGGCAAAGCTGACCGGCGCGAAGGCCGTAGTCGAGGTCGGCACTGGCGCTGGAGTCAGCGGTCTGTGGTTGCTGTCGGGTATGCGCGAGGATGGGGTGTTGACGACGATCGACGTCGAACCCGAACATCAACAAATCGCCAAGCAGGCATACACCGAGGCCGGCATCGGACCTGGAAGAAGCAGACTGATCAGCGGACGCGCCCAGGAGGTGCTCACCAGACTGGCCGATGAGTCCTATGACCTGGTGTTCATCGACGCTGAACCGGCCGACCAGCCACAATTCGTCATCGAGGGTGTGCGACTCCTGCGCGAGGGCGGCGCGATCGTCGTGCATCGCGCCGCACTGGGTGGGCGGGCCGGCGATGCGGCCGCCAAGGACAGCGATGTCAGTGCGGTGCGCGAGGCGGCACGGCTCATCGCCGAGGACGAGCGGCTGACACCGGTGCTGATTCCGCTCGGTGACGGCCTGCTCGCCGCCGCGCGCGGCTGAACCCATTGCC
>JBMYXJ010000254.1:0-4689 GCA_049608285.1 Mycobacterium sp.
AGCTGGTTCCACACCTCTCGGCTCCAGCCGAGGTCGGTGGCGACTATCTGCAGCCTGCTCTCGGGGTCATAGGTCTGCGACAGCAGGTCGCGTGTGGTGTCACGAAGGAGGGCCTGCTCGTCACTCAGTTGAAAGTCCATGGCTTACCTCACAGTCCGAGAATTGTCGACGCGATGATGGTCCGCTGCACCTCGTTGCTGCCGCCGTAGATAGACGTCTTTCGGTAGTTGAGATAGTGCGGCGCGCTGTGCTGCGCCCACAGCGGTGAGGCAATGCCGTCGCCGGCGTCGAAGGGCAGAGCGTCGGGCCCCGCGACTTCCATGAGCAACTCAGTGGCCAGCTGTTGCAATTGGCTGCCGCGCAACTTCAGTACCGACGATGCGGGGTTCGGTTTGCCGCCCTTGGAGCCCGATGCGACCCGCATCTGTGTCAGTTCCAGTGCGACGATATCGTTTTCGGCTTCGGCCAGCCGCGCTGCAAACAATGGGTCATCAAGCAGGCCGCCTGCCTTAGCGTGCGCCTTGACCTCGGCGAGGCGCAGCTTGGTTCGGCCGACTTGGGCAATGCCGTTGCGTTCGTTGCCAAGTAGGAATTTCGCGTACGTCCAGCCTTGGTTCTCCTCGCCGACAAGCTGGTCGACGGGTACCCGAACATCTTCGAAGAAGACCTCGTTCACCTCGTGGCTGCCGTCCACCAGTTTGATCGGCCGCAGCGTGATGCCGGGGGTGTTCATGTCGATGAGCAGGAAGGAGATTCCAGCCTGTTTCTTAGGAGCATTGGGGTCGGTGCGGACCAGGCAGAAGATCCAGTCAGCGAACTGGCCCAGCGTCGTCCAGGTCTTCTGGCCGTTGACCACGTAGGTGTCACCGTCGCGCAGCGCCGTCATTCGCAGCGAGGCGAGGTCCGAGCCGGCTTCGGGTTCTGAGAAACCTTGACACCACCAGATGTCCAGTGCCGCGGTCGGCGGCAGGAAGCGTTCCTTGATTGCCTGGGAACCGAACTCGGCGATCACCGGCCCGACCATGTTGGTGTTGAATGTCAGCGGTTCGGGCACGCTGGCCAGCTGCATCTCATCCAGCCAGATTTGTTGTTCAGTGGGTGTCCAGTCTCTACCGCCCCAGGTGGTCGGCCAGTTCGGTACGGCGAGCCCGTGGTCGTTGAGGATCTTCTGGGTGGTGACCAGGTCCTCGCGGTTGGCCTCCGCGCCGGTTCGCGTGCGTTCGCGGATCTCAACGGGGATCTTGGTTCGGTAGAAGGCGCGAAGCTCGTCGCGAAAGGCGGCTTCCTCCGGTGTCAGCGCAAGTCGCATGGCGGCCTCCTGGTCCATCGATGGATCTCCATGCAGACTAACCAGCTGATTGGCCGAGATGTCGCAGCGTCACCATCTGGGTAGCGGTGCGCCGCCGTTACTGCGGCCACGCCGAAGGAGGTTGCGCTGCGGTCAGAACCTCAGGTGATGGCTGGTATCGCCGACCTGGTCGACGAACATGATTCGGGTATCGAACCACCAGGTGCCGTCGATGCGGTGGAAGGTGTCGCGGTATCGGCCGGTGACGATGATCTGAAGCGGCAGGTCCGGCGTCGCCTGAGTCACGCAGTAGTAGGCGCTGCCTGCCGCGGTTCCGGCTAGTTCGTCGACATGCAGTTGCACGTTCGTGGTGAAGTGCCTCGTCTTGGGGGTGCCGTCGTCGTGGATGCGGATTGCGGTCTCATACAGCTGTCGTACCCGGGCCGTGCCTTCGAACACCGTTTCCGGCGGTCCGTCCGGGACGCCGCAGATCCGGCCGTTGGCGAACAGAGCGGCGACGCCGTCCAGATCGCCGGCATCGATTCGCTCGGCGTAGGTGTACACCAGGTTTTCGATCTCCCGGGCGGCGTCACTCATCGGCGGTAGATAACCAGCCCGGAATTATCATGTCAACGGGCGCGTTTGGTTACCCGCCGGCGGTGGCTGTGTCAGATTTCCAACCAACCGCGCTCACTGCGGGTGGCTGGCCAGGTATTCCTCGACCGGGATGCGTGAGGTCTCGGCGTAGCCGATGGGCAACACGACGTCCCCGGCAGTCGTTCTGTAGTACACGTCCCACCGGTGGTAGGCGTTGAATGCGGATGGGTCGGTGGCGATTACCGCTGCGTAATCCTTGATCGCCTGCACATATCGCTGAGAGTTGTTGTACCGGTAGAGCGCAAAGTCAGGATCTCCGGTGAAGCCGTTGGCGGCGAGGTAGCGGCCCGCCGCCATGATGCTGTCGTGCGGGGAGAGAATGTCGCCGCCATCGCCGAACGCGGCGAACGTGGCCGGCATGAACTGCATCGGACCTTGTGCCCCAGCGGTGCTCACACCCTGGATCCGGCCGAATGCGGTCTCGACCAGGTTGATCGCCGCCAGGTAATTCCAGCCGACGCCCGTCGCCGCCTCGGCCTGCTGGTAGTAGCCGAGCAGCTCGGAGGCCGCCGGCGGAGGGATGATCCGCCATGCCGGCAGAGTCGGTTTTCCGTTCGGGAGCATCGCTGCGAGTTGCCGGCGGGCATTGACGTTGCGGTCGTAGTTCTCGATGAGCCACGCAGGAATGCGCGGGCGCACGATCGCGTCCCACTCGGGGTGCCGCCCGATCGCGCGGTAGGCGACTTGTTGATGGCGGGCTGCGACCGCCAAAGCCACCTCTGATGAGGCCAGGTCACGCAGTATTTCCTCGTCGGAGACAAGATCGTCGGCCAGAAGCGCGGGGTCGGACGCCAGCTGCGGCTGCGCCGGTTCGGGTATGTGTGGCTGCTGAGGCGGAAGTGGTGTCACCAACGGCCGTGCAGGCGGGACGGCAGTGGCATCCCCAGACGAAGTCGCTGAGGTTGATGGCCCAGTTGCTTCCGCGCACCCGACCATCCCCACAGTGATGGCGGCGACCAGCAGCGGGACGGCCGCGCTCTTGGTGGCACGTTTCGCCCTGATCGTGGTGTCCCTGGCTGTCATGGTGGCCTCTCCTGACGCGAAGGCGTCGCCGTCCGACCGGGTCTGTGGTCGGAATGAGGAAATATTACAAACCTTCTTGGCTGCTACTGGTAGTCCGGCCGTACCGGAGGCCGTTGTGCCAGGTGAGGTCGGTGACGACGACTGGGAGCTGAACTCTTCGGGTGATGGTGCTTCGCCGCGCGGTTTGGGGCGTTGGACAATAGAGAGGACTGCGGTGTTGAGTAGTCCGATGTCACGCTGGACCCTCGCCGGAATCCTCTGGTCGGCCCTGTTCTGCTGGGCCGGCGGCGTCCTGTGGCTTTCATCGCTTATGCCGCAGGAGCTGCCAGACGCGGCGTTCCTTTTCTCGGACAAATTCGCCCATTTCATCGTTTACATCGTCGGCGGGTGGCTCGCGGCCAGTGCGCTGCGGATGTCGCGTCCACGGGCCGCGGTAGCGGGGCAGATCGCCCTGGCCGTCATCATCGTCGCCGTCTTCGGCGCACTCGATGAATCACTGCAAACGTTCACACCTGGGCGCATGGGTGGCGATATCTACGACTGGATCGCTGATTTCCTCGGTGCCGGTGTCGGTGCATTGTTGAGCCTCGTTGCACATGAGCGCCTCGAGCGTTGCGTACTTAGCCGTCCATCGTAGGTCCAGGCCGCCTCGTCAACGTTTGTAGCGTGCGGATTGCTCGGCGGGTGAGGCGTCGTCGGATACCGACACCCACGGTGTATCAGAACAAGCCTCTCAGGCGATACACCGAGATAGCGGCCACCGAAGGCTGAGCGGACTGCCCGAAACATGGTTCTTATAGGAAAGAGGTCATGCCAGTGCTTAACGCCATCCAACTGTTTTATAGCGAGGTGGCAATGAACGCTTTGTTTGCATCCCTCGCATGGTGTTTGGCAAAGCCAAATCGTGCTTCGATCCTCTCAACGGCGCTATGTGCAGCCATCTGGCCTTTCGTCAACAAACCACTGGAAGGACACGTGCTTATGGTCCTCCGCCCAGGGGACGGAATCACGACATCCGACATGCTGTCCGTCATCGCAGTCATCGTTGTGGCTGCCCAAGCAATCCGCATGCAGTCCAGGGCCAGAACTCGCGGGAACAGCCAAACGCCAGAACCTCGCCAGGGGCCGCTGCCAACACAGAACCCGGGCACACACATCGACATTGACCAGTCGCCGACCCATCCCACAGTTCCCCTCCGTTATCCAGCTGGCCCAGCGACATACCGCAGGTTGAGGCCAGCCAGCGCTCCTGCTCCCCAGGACACGAGGACACGGCCGCCCCGGCACTACTCACCCCGCCGTGTGGTTCACCAGCGCTCGACAGTTCTCGACAGACGCGACAGTTAGATCGCAACTGGCGTCACATCGGACCCGGATTCAACCACCACCCCATAAGAGACGCGGAGACGCATACACCGGATGCATTGACTCCGATGTGGCGCACATTGGTTGAGACGACGGAGGTGCGCCCGATCCGGCTGCACGATGCCCGGAATTCCTGCGGGACGGCGCTGCACCTGCAGGGAGTGCCGCTGGCGGCGATTGCGAAGTTGCTTGAGCATACCGACGCGAGCATCACGGCCCGGCGGTATGCGCATTCGCAGGACGACGAACTGAACAGCCGCTGCTAAGGGTTTGGGAGCAGTTGTGACAACGTCGTGACAACGGCGCCGGTGTGGACTCCTGACGTGAGCGACGGATTGCCTGCGATGCAGTTCAGG
>JBMYXJ010000255.1:0-4687 GCA_049608285.1 Mycobacterium sp.
TGGCAGGCACCTCGCACGAAGATGCAGGAGACAAACAGCATGACCGCAGTGACCATTCCGGGACTGGATTCCGCACCGACCAAACACGCGGGGCTGCTGGCCTGGGTGCGTGAGGTCGCCGAGGTGACGCAGCCCGACCGTGTCGCGTTCGCCGACGGCTCCGAAGAGGAGTACGCGGCGCTGTGCGACCGCCTGGTTGAGGCAGGGACGTTCAAGAGGCTCAATCCCGAAAAGCAGCCGAACTCGTTCCTGGCATTGTCTGACCCGTCCGACGTCGCCCGCGTCGAGTCGCGCACATTCATCTGTTCCGAGCGTGAAATCGATTCCGGTCCGACCAACAATTGGATGGACCCGGCCAAGATGCGCGGCATCATGACCGGCCTGTACAGCGGCAGCATGCGCGGCAGAACGATGTGGGTGGTCCCGTTCTGCATGGGTCCACTCGACGCCGAAGATCCAAAGTTGGGCGTGGAGATCACCGACTCGGAGTACGTCGTCGTCTCGATGCGCACCATGACCCGGATGGGGCAGGCTGCGCTGGACAAGATGGGCGACGACGGCTTCTTCGTCAAGGCGCTGCACTCGATCGGCGCCCCCCTGGAGCCGGGGCAGCAGGACGTTTCGTGGCCGTGCAACGACACCAAGTACATCACCCACTTCCCGGAGACTCGTGAGATCTGGAGCTACGGCTCCGGCTATGGCGGCAATGCCCTGCTTGGCAAGAAGTGCTACTCGCTGCGCATCGCCTCGGCGATGGCCCACGATGAGGGCTGGCTCGCCGAGCACATGCTGATCCTCAAGCTGATCTCGCCGGAGAACAAGGCCTACTACATTGCCGCCGCCTTCCCCTCGGCCTGCGGCAAAACGAACCTCGCGATGTTGCAGCCCACCGTTGACGGCTGGCGCGCCGAGACCGTCGGCGACGACATCGCTTGGATGCGCTTCGGCAAGGACGGCAGGCTCTACGCCACCAACCCCGAGTTCGGCTTCTTCGGTGTCGCGCCCGGCACCAACTGGGACTCCAACCCCAACGCAATGAAGACGATCGCTGCCGGCAATACCGTCTTCACCAACGTCGCGGAGACCGACGACGGCGACGTGTGGTGGGAAGGGTTGGAAGGTGAGCCCGACCACTTGATCGACTGGAAGGGCAACGATTGGATCTTGCGGGAGACGGAAACTAAGGCGGCGCACCCGAATTCGCGCTACTGCACTCCCATCTCGCAGTGCCCGACGCTGGCCCCGGAGTGGGACAACCCCCAAGGTGTGCCGATTTCGGCGATCCTGTTCGGCGGACGCCGCAAGACGACGGTCCCCCTGATCACGCAGGCCCGTGACTGGCAGCACGGAGTCTTTATCGGTGCGACATTGGGCTCTGAGCAGACCGCTGCTGCCGAGGGCAAGGTGGGTACCGTGCGCCGCGACCCGATGGCAATGCTGCCGTTCATTGGGTACAACGTCGGCGACTACATGCAGCACTGGATCGACGTTGGGAAGAACTCGGACGAATCCAAGATGCCGGCCGTGTTCTTCGTCAACTGGTTCCGTCGTGGGGACGACGGCCGCTTTCTATGGCCGGGCTTCGGCGAGAACAGTCGCGTCCTGAAGTGGGCTATCGATCGCATCGAGCACCGGGCCGAGGGCAAGAGCACCCCGATCGGTATTGTTCCCACTGCGGCCGACCTCGATCTCTCGGGCCTCGACGTTGATGCCAGTGATGTCGACCAGGCGCTGGTCGTGCACGCTGACGAGTGGCGCAAGGAACTGCCGCTGATTGAGGAGTGGTTTGAGTTCGTCGGCGAAAAACTACCGACGGGCATCAGAGACGAGTTGGACGCGCTGAAGACCCGCCTGGCAGAACGAGACTAGGCCCGCACCAGGCGCAACCTCTTCACTACGGGGCAACACCTGAGATCTGGTCGCGCCCCACTTAACACCCGTCAAATTCGTACGTCGTAGAGTCTGCGCATGCAGATTCGCGACACTGCCGTTGCTACGCCTGACAAGCCCGCGATCATCATGTATCCGTCTGGAACGGTCGTGACGTTCGGTGAACTTGAGGCTAGGGCGAACCGGCTGGCGCACCTGTTCCGGGCCGAAGGTCTGGCCGAGGGTGATGCCGTCGCGATCCTGATGGAGAACAACGAGCATATGCACGCGGTGATGTGGGCCGCGCGTCGCGCTGGGCTGTACTACGTTCCCATCAACACGCATCTGACCGCTGCCGAGGCGGCCTACATCGTCGACAACAGCAGCGCCAAGGCCATCGTCGGCTCCGGAAAACTATCGGAAATTCTTGCCGGGCTCGCTGCCGAGCTGCCCAATGGCCTGCCCGCGACGCTGCTCATCGCCGACGGGGACCTGGGCGGCTGGCAGAGTTATCCCGAATGCGTTGCCGATCAACCTCATACACCGATCGCTGACGAAATCGAAGGGGACCTGCTGCAGTATTCCTCGGGTACCACAGGTCGGCCCAAGGGGATCAAACGCAAGCTTCCGCACGTGCCGCCGGCGGACGCGCCTGGCTTGATGGCGGCGCTGGTGTCTTTCTGGATGCGTCCCGACGCGGTGTATCTGAGTCCGGCGCCGCTCTACCACACGGCCCCGTCGGTGTGGTCGATGCAGACGCAGGCCAGCGGCATCACCACCGTGGTGATGGAGAAGTACGAGCCCGAATGGGCCCTTGATGCCATCGCCAAGCACCGCGTCACCCATGGCCAGTTCGTCCCAGTGATGTTTACCCGAATGCTCAAGTTACCGAAGGAGGTCCGTTGTTCCTACGACGTTTCGAGCCTCGAACGGGTTATGCATGCGGCGGCGCCCTGCCCGATCGAGATCAAGAAGCAGATGATCGACTGGTGGGGTCCGATCATCGACGAGTACTACGCCTCATCTGAAGCGCACGGGTCCACGCTGATCACCGCCGAGGAGTGGCTGGCCCACCCGGGGTCGGTCGGCCGGCCGATGGCCGGCGCCCTACACATCCTGGACGAGGAGCGCAACGAGGTAGCACCGGGGGAGGCCGGCGAGATCTTCTTCGAGGGCGGTGCCAACTTCGAGTACCTCAATGATGCGGCCAAGACGGAGTCGTCGCGCGATTCGCGCGGCTGGACGACGGTGGGCGACATCGGCTATGTCGATGAGGAGGGCTACCTCTACTTGACGGATCGCAGGCATCACATGATCATTTCTGGAGGCGTTAATATCTACCCCCAGGAAGCTGAGAACCTGCTCGTGTCGCATCCGAAGGTGATGGACGCCGCGGTCTTTGGCATTCCTGATGATGAGATGGGGCAGCAAGTCAAAGCCGCAGTACAGACTGTCGAGCCCGGCGATGCCACCCCGGGGTTTCAGCGTGAGCTCATCGATTGGCTCCGTGATCGGTTGGCGCACTACAAGTGCCCGAAGTCGATCTCGTTCGAGTCGCGACTACCGCGGACCGACACGGGAAAACTGTACAAGCAGGAATTGATAGCCAAGTACTCATGAGTGGCTGGGCCGCGGAAACAGTGGAAACAGCGGGCAGTCGACGTACCTAGTGCCTGCTCGTCAGATCGGGGCTTGCGTCAGCTCGAACGCCGCAGCGTCACCCGGTAGGTGTACTGCTCGGGCAGAAAATGACTGACGGCCAATTCGACCGGGCGGCCACCCTCGTCTGCGTACAGCCGGTCTATCCGCAACATCGGATGCCCTACGGGACACCCGACCGCCGCGGCGACCGTACCGGTGGCCAAGCTCACCGTAATAGACTGTGCCGCTTGGGCAATCGGCTGGGTCAAGTGCGGCTCGAGCAGCCCGATCACCGTGTGAGTACTCACCGCGCCGGTAGCCAGATCCGGTGACGATTGCACCGTGGCGGCCACCGCCGGCGGTAGGTGGACGGTGGTGTGTCCAAAGGCTATTCCGGCATGCCGGCGCCGAAATAACAACGTGCACACGGCGTCCCCCTCTAGCCGGAGCCTTCCGGCGGCCGCGACATCGACGCATCGGCGCAGCCCGTCGAGCACCTCCATCGTGGTGTCCTCGGACAGGCTCATCAGGTCCTCGATCGACCCGAGCTGGCGTAGGTATCGGCGTCCCGTTTCGCTGGCATAGCTACCACGACCCGGAATCCGGACGACCATCCCCGCTGCGACTAGGTCCTGAAAGGCCCGCCGGACTGTCTGCCGCGAGAGGCCATGGCGGGCCACGAGCTCGGACTCGGTGGGCAACCGTGTGCCATCTGGGTACCTACCGGCGATGATCTGGGAGCGAAGCTGTTCGCGCAGAGCCTGATATGCGGGTTCGGTTCTCGGTTGTGCAGCCAACGTCAGATCCCGCCTCGCGCGACCAATTGTGCGGCGATGACATTGCGCTGGATCTCGTTGGTGCCCTCCCCGACGATCATCAGCGGGGCGTCCCGGAAATAGCGTTCGACATCGTATTCCGTCGAGTAGCCGTACCCGCCGTGGATCCGCACTGCGTTGAGCGCGATCTCCATCGCGACCTCAGAGGCGAAAAGCTTGGCCATGCCGGCTTCCATATCGGCGCGGTCGCCGCTGTCGTAACGGTCGGCCGCGTGCAGGGTGAGCTGTCGGGCGGCCGTGAGCTTGGTCGCCATGTCGGCGAGGTAGTGGCCGACGGCTTGGTGCTTCCATATCTGCTGGCCGAAACTCTGGCGCTCCCGCGCGTAGGTCAGGGCGTCCTC
>JBMYXJ010000256.1:0-4678 GCA_049608285.1 Mycobacterium sp.
ACGCCATGTCGCCGGAGCCGCGCACGACCGACACCCGTTGCTCGTCTACGAGACGAAAAAGCGGAGGAGCCGACATCTGGACTCTTTCTGCGATGTAGCTGGGCGGCCGGGCCCCGCGCACCTGGGCCAGGTATCAGCTTACGGTCACAATGGGAGAACCGTCGGCATCATCTGAACCTCGTTCCGCGCCGATGTCAGATCCCATCTCGGAGGCCAGTCGTAGAGCCTCTTCGATCAACGTCTCCACGATCAAGGCTTCGGGCACGGTCTTGATGACCTCCCCCTTGACGAAGATCTGCCCCTTGCCATTGCCGGACGCGACGCCGAGGTCGGCTTCTCGCGCTTCACCGGGTCCATTGACGACGCAACCCATCACCGCAACCCGCAGCGGCACATCCATGCCCTCCAGGCCCGCGGTCACCTCGTTGGCCAACGTATAGACGTCGACCTGCGCGCGGCCGCACGACGGGCACGACACGATCTCAAGGCCGCGCGGCCGAAGGTTCAGCGACTCAAGGATCTGGTTGCCGACCTTGACCTCTTCGACAGGCGGGGCGGACAGCGAGACCCGGATGGTGTCGCCGATGCCCTTGGATAGCAGCGCGCCGAAGGCCACAGCCGACTTGATAGTGCCCTGGAACGCGGGGCCGGCCTCGGTGACGCCGAGGTGCAGGGGGTAATCACACTGCGCAGCAAGCTGCTCGTAGGCAGCGACCATGATGACAGGGTCGTTGTGTTTGACGCTGATCTTGATGTCTCCGAAGCCGTGTTCCTCGAACAGCGATGCCTCCCAGAGCGCCGACTCCACCAGCGCCTCGGGCGTAGCTTTCCCGTACTTCTCCATGAACCGCTTGTCCAGCGAACCGGCGTTGACGCCGATGCGGAGCGGGATGCCCGCTGCTCCCGCGGCGTCGGCAACTTCCTTGACCCGGCCATCGAACTCCTTGATATTGCCCGGGTTGACGCGCACCGCCGCGCAGCCGGCGTCGATCGCAGCGAAGATGTATTTCGGCTGAAAATGGATGTCTGCGATCACCGGGATCTGGGACTTCTGGGCGATCACCGACAGCGCGTCTGCGTCCTCCTGGCGTGGGCACGCGACCCGGACGATATCGCAGCCCGACGCAGTGAGCTCGGCGATTTGCTGCAGCGTCGCGTTCACATCGTGCGTCTTGGTAGTACACATCGATTGCACCGAGATCGCAGAGTCGCTACCGACCCCGACATCGCGCACCCTCAGCTGTCGCGTCTTGCGGCGGGGGGCAAGGGTGGGCGCAGGAGGGGCCGGCATCCCCAGTCCGATCGACGTGGCCATGTAAGCCTCCTACTGGAACAGCCTGATGGGGTTGACCAAGTCAGCGGTGACTGTCAACAGCATGTAACCGACCACTACCACCAGCACAACGTAGGTGGCGGGCATCAACTTGAGGTAATTCACCGGCCGGGCGGCCACCATGCCTCGCGCCGACCGGAACAGATTGCGGATTTTCTCGAACACCGCGATCGCAATGTGGCCGCCATCGAAGGGCAACAGCGGCACCAGGTTGATCGCCCCGAGCACGAAGTTCAGCTGAGCCAGGAAGAACCAGAACGCCACCCACAGCCCATGGTCCACGGTGTCGCCGCCGATGATGCTGGCACCGACCACGCTGATCGGCGTTTCCGGGTCCCGTTCGCCGCCGCTTATAGAGTGCACCAGCGCGCCAACCTTGGTCGGAATCTTGGCCAGCGCCTTGCCCAATTCCACGGCGAGGTCGCCGGTGAACGCGAACGTGGCCGGCACCGCCGAGAGTGGGTTGTACTGAGTCGGCCCGAAGGAGGCAGCGGTGACACCGATAGTGCCGACGTCGACGGGGACCGGATCGGCGGACCCACCGTCGCCGGCCACGAATCGCTGACTCGGTGTCACATCGACCAGGGTGGTGAACTCACCCGTCACACCGTTTTCGTCGCGTTGCACGGTGAACGTCGTCGGCCCGCCCAGTTGGCGAACCGCCTCGACCAGTTCGTCAAACGACGCCACCGAGGTGTCACCGACGCCGACGATGACGTCGTCGGCGTGGATGCCGGCAGCCGCAGCCGGGCTCGGTGCAATGCAGTCGCCAAGAGTGCCGCGGGTGACTTCGGATTTCACACACGACGTCTCGCCCACAATCGCGCCCGTCGGCGGATGCAGGTTGGGTAGACCCCAGACCACTGCGATCGCGTAAACCAACACCAGGCCGATCACGAAGTTCATGGCCGGCCCCGCCGCCAGGACGGCAACCCGCTTCCACGTCTTCTGCTTGTACATCGCGTAGGGCTGCTCGTCGGGAGTGAGTTCCTCGACCGACGTCATTCCCGCGATATCGCAGAATCCGCCCAGCGGCACCGCCTTGACGCCGTACTCCGTCTGGCCCAGCTTGTTCGGCTTGATGGTGGACCACAGGGTGGGGCCGAAGCCGACGAAGTACCGGCGCACCTTCATTCCGGTCGCCCGCGCAACCCACATGTGGCCGCATTCGTGCAGCGCTACCGAGAGCAGGATGGCGAGTGCAAAAAGCACGATGCCGATCGCGAACATCATGTGATGGCCATTCCCTATCTACTACGTCCGTCCGGTTCTATCTGGTTCAGACCTGGTGTTTAGCTGCGGCTTCATGCTCCACTGCACGCCGGGCGCGGTCACGAGCCCAATCTTGCGCCTCGAGTACATCCTCCACGGTAGCTGGTTGGGCCGACCACTGGTCGGCAGCGCGCAGCACCGAAGCGATGGTTCGTACGATCGCCGGGAATGGGATGCGCCCGCCGAGAAACGCGGCTGCCGCCTCCTCATTGGCGGAGTTGTACACCGCGGTCAAACATCCGCCGCCCCGACCAGCCTCGCGGGCCAGGTCGACGGCCGGGAAGACTTCGTTGTCCAACGGCTCGAACTCCCAGCTCGAGGCGGTACTGAAATCGCAGGCCAGCGCAGCACCGGCGACCCTGGAAGGCCAGCCCAGCGCCAGCGCGATCGGCAGCCTCATATCCGGCGGGCTGGCCTGGGCCAGGGTCGAGCCGTCGGTGAAGGTCACCATCGAGTGAACGATCGACTGGGGATGCACCACGACATCGATGCATTCGTAATCGATGCCGAACAGTAGATGGGTCTCGATGAGCTCAAGGCCCTTGTTGACCAGAGATGCCGAGTTCAGCGTGTTCATCGGCCCCATCGACCAGGTGGGATGCGCACCCGCCTGATCAGGTGTGACGTGTTCAAGCTGGGCGGCGGCCCAGCCTCGAAACGGACCTCCCGACGCGGTGAGAACCAGCTTGGCCACCTCATCGGCGTCCCCGCCGCGCAGGCACTGAGCCAGTGCCGAGTGCTCGGAGTCGACGGGCACGATCTGCCCGGGCGCTGCGGATTTCACCACCAGCGGGCCGCCGGCAACCAGGGACTCTTTATTGGCCAACGCCAGCCGGGCGCCGGTAGCGATCGCCGCCAGCGTGGGCTTCAGCCCCAGCGAGCCCACCAACCCGTTGAGCACCACATCGACTCCGACCTTGTCCGCAGTGTCCTCCACTAATCGGGTGACCGCGTCGGGCCCCGAATAGCTGACCTGTCCAAGCGTGCCGGCGGCAACGGGGTCAGCGACCGCAATATTCGTCACACCGGTCTGCTTGGCCTGCCGCGCCAGCAGGTCAGGGTTGCCTCCCCCAGCAGCAAGGCCGACGACCTCGAATCGCTCGGGATTGGCGGCAATGACCTCCAGTGCCTGCGTCCCGATAGACCCGGTACTGCCCAGAATGAGCACCCGCAGCCTGTCACGCTGTTCTGTCTCGCCGGCTCGAGTCACCGACTCATTGTGCCGCGCCCGGCGCGCAATGCCTCATAGACCGCGGTCAGTGGTGCGTCAGGCAAACATGACGCGAGTTCGACTCTCACAGCCGTCGGTCGCAGTCTTGTGTCAGAATGGCGGCAACCAAGCCGCCCGATCAGAGGAGCAGCCGTGGCAAGCACCGAGGTGGAACGGCACACCGGCGTCGACGTCGAGGAAGTGCCCTCCGCAGAGTGGGGCTGGTCGAAAGAGAACCCCCGCATCAAGCAGGTCGGCGGACTGCTGGCGGCGGGATTCCTACTACTGATGATGCACGGCAACCACGTCGGGCACGTTGAGGACTGGTTCCTCATCGGTTTCGCCGCGTTCACCCTTGCCGTCGTCGCGCGCAGCTGGTACGTCGAACGCAACGCCGCTACCAGGTAGGTTTCGCCTGCTCGGACATAGGGCGGCCACGAGCCGGACTGCGCGCTTGAACGCGAGCCGCACTAGCACGCTTGCCGGCAAGGGCTGCGCCGCCGAGAGGCGGTACTAGCGGGCGTGGGCTAGCGGCGGGGCTGTCTCGACAGGACTGAGATCGCCGGGCAGCCTGGACCGCTAGATGTCGTCTTCAATCAAACTGCCACGCTTTCTTGGCAGCGCGGAGGTCAAGTTCTTGGCAGCGCGGAGGTCAAGTTCTTGGCAGCGCGGAGCTCAAGTTCTTGGCAGCGCGGAGCTCAAGAAATCTCGGTGTGATACAGATCACAAATCAAGTTGACCTCACTACCTACGGTTGCGTCACCGTAGGTTTTTCCTGGTTACGGTTGCGTACGTCTTTGCTGGAACGCCACACTTCGGTCGACCAATATCGAGTGGCCACAAGGACGGCAGACATCTCATGG
>JBMYXJ010000257.1:0-4677 GCA_049608285.1 Mycobacterium sp.
CGGGCGGTATGTACCCCAGCGGCCCTGCGCGACCGGCGTCGTGACGGTGCGGAGGAGTCCCGGTGGCGAGCGAGCAGTACGAGCAGTTTCGAAAAGTCCTCAAGCCGGGACTGGCGGTCGCGGAGGATCCGACCCCGCTCGTGCGCGAGAAGATGCACGCGGTGCATCCGACTCAGTGGCCCAAGGACGTTGAAGAAGAACGCGTCGAAATCGCCGGGGTGCCGTGCGCGTGGGTGTGGACTCCCGAGGTGGGAGATTCGGATCGCGTTGTGCTCTTGGTCCACGGAGGCGCTTTCGTATCCACCTACCTTGAGCACTACATCGGTTACGCAGCAACGCAATCACGTTACACACGTGCGCGTTTCCTGATCCCGGAGTACAGCCTCGCGCCGGAAGCGCGCTTTCCGTCTCAGCTTGAGCAGATCGTCGCCGTCTATCGTGCCGTCATCAAGCAGGGGATCGCCCCCCAGCGAATCGCTTTCATGGGCGATTCCTGCGGCGGAGGCATGGCTGTTGCCGCCCTGTGCAAGCTTCGCGACGGCGGACAGCCTCTGCCGGCCGCCTACGCCGGTCTGACTCCCTGGTTCGATGCCTTGCAGGAGGGCGATTCCGCGGTGAATCCGCGTGGTTTCGATCCGTTCGCGAACGCGCCGTGGGTGCGGGCGCGCTTCCGCGACTACGTGGGTGAGGGCGGCGACTTGAGCGACCCGCTGGTGAGTCCGCTTCGAGCGGATCTAAAGGGGCTGCCGCCGATGTATCTGGCGGTCGGGCAGATCGACACAACGAGCGATGACTCGACCCGCCTGGGGGCACGGGCGGCTCGCGTGGGGGTCGATGTCATCCTCGATGTGGCGGGGGAGATGATCCACGGCTTTCACGGTCTCGCGACGCTCTTTCCGGAAGCGAACGCCGGGTGCGAACGTGTGGGCGCCTTTGTGCAGCGCCAGATCCCCGACGACTAGGGGCAGTCTGACTTACCGCTGCATACCCGGCAGGCGGGGTCAAACGCTAGCTGGTGTAGCCGTCCAGTTCGTGTGCCACGGCATCAAAGGCGCGCACGGTGTCTAAAAGCGTGCTGGGGTCCTGTGTGTGCGGCTGGGTGGACAACTTGGCGGCGACTACCCCCGCGGCGTGGTTGAGGTAGATCATCTGACCACACATGCCCAAGGACAACGCGACGTTGTTGCCGGGGTAGGGGAACCACATTTGGTTGCGATACATCCCGCCGGGCATTCGGGTGTCGTCGGTGCTGGCGGAGAACGCCTGACGGGAGTCGGGCCCGCCGTCGAGAGTGTCGGCGATCCACGCCGCAGGCACGACTTGCTGCTCGGTTAGCGAGACACCGTCGCGTAAGAACAGCGACCCGAACCGGATCATGTCGGTAAGACAGGCGCTGATGCCGCCGTTGAACATTCCGGTGCCGACAGCGTCTACGCCTATGGTGGCGTTGCATTGGGCGCCAAGGGGGCTCCACAGCAGCTCCGACATCAGTTCGGGCATCCGTTGGCCGCCAGCAACCTCGCAGATCCAGCCGAGTACGTCGGTGTCGCATGAGCGATATTCAAATGGTCCGCCGTGAGCCGACTTCTGCCGCAAGGTCAGCAGGAAGTCGTACAGCGTGGAGGGGACATCCGGATCACTCTTGGGTGCCCACCCCATCGCCTGGTCCAGGAGATGTATCTCCGCGGCTGGATCGCCGTAGTCGTCGGAGAAGGCAATGCCCGACCTCATGTCCAGCAGATGGCGCACGGTCGCGCCCGCATACCCGCAGTTCGCCAACGCCGGAACGAATGCCGTTACCGGAGCGTCAACTTCGATCGCACCGGCCCCATATAGCGCGCCGACGACGGCCCCTACTAGCGACTTACTCACCGAGAACAGCAGATGCCGGGTCTGGGCCCCCAGGCCGTCGAGATACTCCTCGGCCACAATCGACCCCCGGTAGGCAACGGCCCACCCGTCAGTGGCGGTGGTGGCCATCACCGCCCCAACGGTTGTGGCCGCCCCGTCAGTACAGTTCACCGGGATCTCGGCTATTGGAGCACTGGCTGCGGGCAACGCCGCGGCCGGTCCGGTCCCGCGCGGAATTACCGCGGTTGCCACCATGTCTTCGACGTGCTGGAACGACCACCGCGAGTAGGGGCCCAGCAGCCAGTTGTCCAGTGAGATGCCGGCCGGGATGTTAGGACAGCTCGCGCGGCTGTTTTTCACGCTCGTGCGACGAGCCGTGAGACCGTCGGATTGGCCGGCGCCAGGGGAGTTGAGGCGAATTTCGCCTTGAGACCTTTGACCCAGCGCCTGCAGTGTTCGGTGAGTTGATAGTCATCGGTTTGCAAGTGCCCACGGGTGACCAACACACCGAGTTGGGCCCCCTCGCAGCGTAAATCGCCAGGTGCAGCGATGCGCATGTAGAACGCCTCGGACTCGTCAGTCACCGAGGACGAGTCGTTGGCAGAGCGCGCAAACGAGACGCGCCCGGCCTCGTCGAGGCGGTAGATACCGGTACCTGGTGTCGCGGTGAAGAGTTCGACATCCGGCGAGGTCTCCGCCATTACCACCTGACCCCAGACTTCGTCTTCGCCGTAGCCCCGCTCCCAGCGCGAATTGACCTCCTCGATGTCGAGTTCGTACTCCACGTCCATGTACTCGAGCAGGTGGAAGAGGAACAGTGGCATGTCGGCGTAGGCCTCGGTGGTCAAGTTCGTCATCGGGCTGGCGCCACTCAGGCGCGGGTTCACCTCACCGAGGTAGAGCTCGTCGGAGTCCAGGTCACGCAGGAGGTCCACCTCGAAGTAGCCGCGGTACCCCTCGCGGCCCAGGATGTCGCCCAACTTGCGCACCATTTCTCGCGCGGCGTGCGTCTGTGCGGGCGGCAGCACCTCGCGCCAGATGTCGTTACCGCACCAGGTTCCCTTGTGCGGAGTCAGTTCTGGGTAACCGACGAGGCTCGTCATCGCCGGGCTGATAACGGTGCCGTGGCGGGTCACGGTGCCCTCGAGGCATACCTCAACATTGCGGATGCGCCTCATGACTTTGACTTCGTGCTGCCCGACCAGGTCAGCAGCGCAATGGTCCCAGTCGCGTTCACCGCGTACAAAGAACGTGCCGCTTCCGGCGTCGCCGTAGGCGTCCTGAACGACCAGGTCATCTCCCAACTCGGCGCTTTGGGCCAGCGCCATCAGCTCGTGGTAGTCGCCGGCCCTCCCGATCACGTTGGGCACGCTCGGCACGCCCGCCTCATCGGCTAGGCGTGTCATAACGGTCTTGGAGTCCAGCCGGTGGAGCAGATCCACCGGGGGGTGCATGACGTCGAGCCCCGCCTGGTGCGCGAGGGCTTGGGTTTGAGCGTCAAGCATCACGAAGCAGGCCTTGCCGCCGGGCCCACGTTCGGCGATGAATTCCAGCGTCGCAGGATCGGACAAGAGGTGGTTGCAGACATCTCCCATGGAATCGAATTCCCTGCGGTCGCGCCGCCTGGGTACGAATACGCGCGGATGTGCGCCCTCGAAGGAGTCAAAATAGTTCAAGTAGAAGAAGTTCCGAACCCAGCGATCGTTGCCTAGCAGGTTGAACGGGGTCGGCGAGATGAAGTACAGCGGCACAGCGTTGGTGTGGAAGAACGCGCGCACGTCCGAGAGGCCGTTCAGCGGGCGGTGCGCCCGGGGCTCGGTCTGCATTCCGCAAGTCTGCCCTAAAGTGCCGCCCCCTCGACGGGGGTATCGACAGTGGGTCGAAAAATACGCCCGTTGTCCAATACCGAAGTTGCTGATGAGTTAGTGATGCGGCGCCCGAGGCCGCGAGCCAGGTCATGCGCTCGCGCTCGTCTTCGCGCTTCATGTCACTCGACGTCTGGATGCCTTGTTAGCGTGCGGTTGCTACGTTCGCAGCGGTAGGCTGCGGGTTCACGGTGGACGAGCCACGGGCGTATTCGCGGCCAAACGTCGAGGAGTGAATTGATGCGGTTTTGGTACTTGCTTGTCGCGCCTGGTCTTGTGCTTGCTGGAATCGCCGCTGCCCCTGTTGTTGCTGCAAGCGACTGCACCACTGTCGATAACATGACGCTGTGCGCGTTGGGGGATGAAGACGGCGACCTGCCCACATTGCCCGCGACCGGTAGCGGCAACCCTGGTTACTCCTATGGCCCTGGGAAGGCCTACGACCATTACTACGACGACGGCTACAGGTGGTTCACACCCTGATGATGTACGCCGTGGACACATCTCACTAGCGGACAGGAAAGCAATTGATGAGGGCTCATATGATTTTCGCGCGACGGATGCTGTTGGCGACCGTTGGTGCCGGTCTGGTGTTGCTCGTTGGCAGCCTGCCAGCGCAAGCCCAGCCAAAACCGCCGAACTGCACCACGGCGGATCTCTCAGGCGTCATGGCCGGTGTCAATGCCGCCACGTCGGCCTATCTGTTCACCAATCCGTGGGTCAACGAGTTCTTGAGCACCCTGGAGCCGCTGAACCCGGAGGAGAGAACCGCGGCGCTGGATGAGTTCCTGGTAGCCAACCCGCAGGTGAGGAACGATTACCAGGGCATCCGTCAGCCCGTGGTGGATTTCCGCAATCGTTGCGGTGGCGACACGCTCGTCCCTCGTGCATAAATCCATCCCCAGGCGGGGGAGCCCCAACCGGGCGCACCTGACCTGACCCCCTGAGCTGGTTCAGTGGG
>JBMYXJ010000258.1:0-4642 GCA_049608285.1 Mycobacterium sp.
AGCTTCGTAGCTTCGTAGCTTCGTAGCTTCGTAGCTTCGTAGCTTCGTAGCTTCGTAGCTTCGCCAGAGCGAATCACTCCGGTTCAGGTTATCCAACGCGCTCGATGCCCGCGATATTCCGCTTACCCCGACGCAGCACCAGCCACCTGCCATGCAAGAAGTCTGACGGCTGCGGCACCCAGTCATCGGCGACGATCCTGACGTTGTTGACCGACACCCCACCCTCGGCGATCGTCCGGCGCGCAGCACCCTTGCTCGCTGAGAGGCCGGCGGCGACCAATAGGTCAGCGATCGAGTCCGGGCCGCCGGGGGCCAATTCGGCCACCGAGGCCTCGCGCAAGGCTGCCGACAGGGTGGATTCGTCGAGCCCGGCGAGCTCGCCCCGCCCGAACAGCGCCTGACTCGCGTGCTCGACGGCCGCGGTTGCTGCCTGGCCATGCACAAGATCGGTCAGGTCGCGAGCCAATCGCCGCTGCGCAGACCGTTCGTGTGGACGATCGGCGGTGGCCAGCTCTAATTCGGCCAACTCCTGGGCCGACAGGAAGGTGAACCAGCGCAGGTATCGGACGACGTCTGCGTCGGTGGTGTTGAAGAAGTACTGGTACCAGGCGTAGGGACTGGTCATCTCGGGGTCCAGCCAGACGCTGCCACCACCACTGGACTTGCCGAACTTCTTGCCTTCAGAGTCAGTGACCAGCGGTGTCGTCAGGGCGTGCACCGAAGCGCCGGCCATCTGCCGGACCAAGCGGACACCGGCGATGATGTTGCCCCATTGGTCAGAGCCGCCCACTTGCAGCGAGCATTGGTATCTCTGATGCAACTCGACGAAATCGTTGGCCTGCAGCAGCATGTAGCTGAACTCTGTGTAGGAGATTCCCTCGCCTTCGAGTCTGCGACGCACGGTGTCGCGATCAAGCATCACGTTCACCGAGAAATGCTTGCCGATGTCGCGCAGGAACTCGATTGCCGAGAGCTCACTGGTCCAGGACAGATTGTTGGCAACTACGGCACCTGTCGACGAATCATCGAATTCGACAAAATGCTCCAACTGCCCGCGGATACGGCCTGCCCAGTCCGTAACGACGTCCGCTGCCTGCAGCGTGCGTTCACCAACATCGCGCGGATCCCCGATCATCCCGGTAGCACCGCCGGCAAGCACGATGGGCCGGTGCCCCGCCTGCTGGAATCGCCGCAGTGTGAGCAGCGGTATCAGATGTCCTGCGTGCAGACTCGGGGCCGTCGGATCGAAACCGGAGTAGACCGTCAGTGGTCCCGAGGCCAAGGCCGCTGCCAGCGAATCTCGGTCGGTGGACTGCGCAATGAGCCCCCGCCATTCCAGCTCGTCCAGGATCGGTGTCGCCCCTGAAGATGCAGAGGACGCAGAAGCCGTAGAAGTCACAGCGTTCGATCTTTCCGTACTAATCGCTCTCCCCATGAGCCGGTGCCCGCGGGCTGCGTCGGTACGCCGACACTTCCGGGTGTCCGGGCAGCCACAAACGCCAACGGCGATCGGCAGCCCTGCTGACTCCTACTCTCGGTCCGGACGAGCTCTCCCTGAACTCCGAGAGCACAAGCCGAACCGGCGCTGCCGGGTCAAGTAGGTCGATCCCGTTGTCACCCAGGCTGATTCCCAACGCAGAGCACAGGTTTCCCGGTCCTCGCGCGAGTGCCGCGAACGCGGCCCGATCGCCGCGACGTACCCGGGCGGTATCGACGCCCACCTTGACCACCGCGGCACGCAGCAGCACCGCGCCAGCCACCCCGTCGGTCCCGCAGACGACATTCGCGCACACGTGAATGCCGTGGCTGCGGTACGTGTAGAGCCGCCCAGGCGGTCCGAACATCACCGCATTACGCAGAGTCGGGCCACGGAACGAATGGGACGCAGCATCCGGCCAGGGGCTGTCGGCGGGTCCCCCGTAGGCCTCGACCTCGATGATGACCGCTTCGACACCCCGCCCAATGATCACCGCACCGAGGAGGCGGCCAGCGGCTCGCAGTGGGTCGACCGCCAGCACATCGCCCACCACGGTCGTAGATCCTACGGAAGGTGTTCGCCGCCGCAGGCCTAGGAACCGGCAGGGGACCACTGCCCTGAGCCGTCCTTGGATCTAAGCCGTCCTAGGACTGATCCGCCGCCAGCAATCGCTGATGTTCGGCCTCGTCAACCGCGACCGCCTCATCGACCAGCAGCACCGGAATACCGTCGTCAATGCGGTACTTGCACCGTAGACGCGGGTTGTACAGCGACCCTTCGACCAGTAGCAGTGGACCGCGATCTGCCGGGCACACCAGGATCGCCAGCAGGGCGTCCTCCAGTGTCATCCGCTCAGCGACCGGGACTCTGGAAGACCGGCGTATCCTGCTGCATCGGGTTGTCCGGCCCCCATGCCGGGCCGCCCATCGGGGCTTGCGGGCTGCCTGGAGTCGCGACCGGAGGCGCGCCCCCCGGGGCTTGGACGCCCTGGCGCGCAAATTGCCTACGCTGATCACTCACGGTCGCCTGGAGAGCCTCGATCAGCGGTTTCTGGTTCGGACGCTTGTCGAGGGCAGCCAGCAGCGCCTGAGTGCTCGACCTTGACGGACGGATACCCCGCTTGCGGAGGGTGATCGCCTGGTCAATCAACTTGGACACCTGGCCACCGCCGGAGCCGGTCTGATATTGCTCGGAGATCATCATCAGGACCTGATCGGGCGACATCGGCCGCCGATTCTCGGTCGTCGGTTCGGCCGGCTGCGCCCACGCCGCAGGCGCAGAAACCACAAACCCGAGGCCGCCGAACATTATTGCGCCGGCCAGCGCGGTCGCCGCTGAACGACGCCAGATTCGCGGTGACATCTATCCTCCTCGTGGACGGCTATGCCAGCGCGAGCCTAACAGTGCATCCGCCGCCGGCCATCACTGCTGACTGCCCACGATCTTGGCGCGCACCGCGGCAGTCAACCGCTTGTACCGATGACTATCGGGGTCGCGATGCCAGGCGTTACGCGACGCCTTGGGGATGCCCTGCCGTATCAACGGGCCGGCCAACGGGCGGTAGGTCGCGGTGAGAGCCATGTCCGACACCACATGCACGATGTCGGGCGCAGCACCAGCGGCCAGCTCCTCCAGCGCGTCAGACAGGTCCGCCGCTGCAACGCTGCCCCCGGGACGCAATCCCAACGCCGTGATGGCCACGGTCTCACCGTCGGTCTGTACACCGTAGGTGACGGCCATGTCCACGGCGTTAATCTCGCCGACTGCATCATTGACCGCCGCGGAGAACACCGGCCCCCCAGCCGTGCGGATCACCCCATCACGGTTGCCGACCAGCCAGTAGTCGCCGTCCTCGTCGCGGCGGAACAGATATTCGGTGGATACCCAGGTGTCGGCGGGAGCGAAGACACCCCGCTTCACCGACGCCAGCGGATCGACTGGGCCTCGCGGATGAGCGAGTAGCACGCCGACTTCGTTGACCTCTGCCCGGCGCACGAAGCCCTCGTCGTCCTCGAGGATCAGGTTGTCCTCGGAATCGTAGGCGGCTAGCGCGATCTGGCCACCACCTGGGAGCGGCCTGCCCTTGCTGCCGATCTTGGCGCCCGAGACATTGGCCAACACAGCCTGCCCGTCCGTAGTGGCGAAGAACTCCACGACATGCGTCGGCTCGAACACATCCACGACACGCTTCCACAGGCCGGTGGGCATGCCCGAACCGATGAACAGTCGAACCGGATGACTGCCTTTGGGGGAGAAAGCCGGATCGTCGATGATCTCCCGCAACATCGCCCACGTGTAGGAGACCACGGTCACGCCGTATTGACGGATCTCCTGTAGGAATCGGTCAGGACGCGGTCCCCGCGACAGCGCAATCCGGGCACCGCCCACCACCGCACCACCGAGACTCACCAGCAGCCCCGACTGATGGTGCAGCGGTGTCAGGCAGTACACGGTGTCAGTCCGGCTGAGGTTGGCGGCCGAGGCTGTACCGAACGCCGACAACGCCCACCGGAAGTTGGTGATCTGACGGGCGATGAGCTCTCCGCTCATGGCGCTGAATCCGATGAACGCCAAGTCGCGCGCCAGTCCGGGGTTTGGCCGATACCAACCAGGCAGGTCGACAACGTCGGGGTCGATCTTCTCCATGTCAACGACATCGGCGCCCTCAGCCAGGCGCAGATCGCGAGATTCGCCGCCCCCGAGCACCAGGACGCGTGTTTGCAGCCTGCGGGCGGCCTCCAGATTGCCCGGGTCGGCCATGATTTCCGACACACCGCCCAGCCGGGCCGCAGTCGCGAGGTCAGCGTCCGGCGGCATCAACACGGCGACCGCGCCCAATCGGGAGAGCGCCGCGATCGCCACGAGCGCACTGGGCCGGGTGTCCATCAGCACTCCGACGTGGGCTCCCTGACGCACTCCCACCTCGATCAGTCCCCGAACGACGTTGTTGATACGCCGGTCGACGGCCTCATAGGTATGCACGCGCCCGTCGAAAAGCAACGCCTCCCCGAGTGGCGCGTCACGCGCCTGCTCAGACATGATGCGGCCCAACGATATCCGGGTATGGTTGTTGACCTGGCCTAGCCGTGCCAGCCGTGGCAGCGTGCGCACTGTCTCGACGGCCATGGTCCGCGCGGACTTGTTTGCGGCGACGAGCGCATCCGC
>JBMYXJ010000259.1:0-4628 GCA_049608285.1 Mycobacterium sp.
GTTGGGATCCGCTGGACATCGATGGCGGCGACATCGCACCGATGGAGTCGGTGATGCTTGATGGCGGACGCACCCAGCCGGTGAGCGTGGAGTCGCGGCGCTCGAAGACTCCGGCGCTAGACGCCGGCCGCGCCTTGGCGCTGGCGCTGGACGTCGATCCGGCGAAGGTTACGGTGCTGTCCTCGTCACGCGCGGAAACCGAAGGTAGGGAGCTCGCCTCGGTCCAGTCGCCGCCGCTTATGGACCGGTTGCACGCCATGATGAACTTCTCTGACAACGTGATGGCGGAGTCCATCGGCCGTGAGGTTGCCGCAGCGCTCAACCTGCCAACAAGTTTCGACGGTGCCACCCGCGCGGTCCTGAGGACGCTTGACGGCGCCGATATCGACACCACCGGAGCCCGATTGTTCGACTCGAGCGGTCTGTCGGTGGATGATCGACTCACCGCGGAAACCCTCGATGAGTTGATCAACGCCGCGGCTGGAGACGCACAACCGGACCTGCGCCCGCTCGTGGACTTGTTACCGATAGCGGGCGGTAGCGGCACCCTGTCCAACCGCTATTTGGACACCGATGAGGGTCGTGCCGCCGCTGGATACCTAAGGGCTAAGACCGGTTCACTGACTGGCACCAATGCGTTGGCTGGGGTCGTCACCGACGAGAGTGGTCGAGTGCTCACCTTCGCTTTGTTGTCCAACGATGCGGGCCCAAGCGGACGCACCGCGCTTGACGCGTTCGCCGCGACGCTGCGCTCGTGCGGATGCCGCATATGAACCCGTCGGCCAAATCGAGCTTTGCGGTCGGCCGCGCGGTCGACTGGAACCTGGCGGCCACCGTGGGGGGCAAGCTCGCCCGCCCGGAACCTGCGGTCACCGACTACACCCGCAGGCAGACGATCGAGCAGCTCAGCGAGTTGGCCCGGGCATCCGAACTGCCAGTACGGGAGGTGACCGGCCTCATTGAGGGCGGTGAGATCCCGGAAGCGCGAATCATCAACCGGCCCCAGTGGATTCACGCCGCAGCGCATTCCATGCGGGCGATGACCGGGGGCGGGGACGGCAGTGGAGCTGGCGATGATGCCAAGCGCCGGCCGATCAGCGGGAGCATCACCGGCGTCCAGACCGGCGCGGTTCTGGCGTTTGTGTCCTCGGGGATCCTCGGCCAGTATGACCCGTTCGCTGCCGGTGGTGGCGAGCTGCTGCTGGTGTATCCCAACGTGATCTCAGTTGAGCGCCAACTGCGGGTGAATCCTACGGACTTCCGTATGTGGGTGTGTTTGCACGAGGTCACCCACCGGGTGCAGTTTCGGGCCAATCCCTGGTTGGCAGGACATATGACGGGTGCGCTCGCGATTCTGACCGACGATGCAGGTGACGACGTCACGCAGGTCGTCGGCCGGTTGGCAGCGTATGTACGCGGGTTCCGGGGCGGTTTGAAAGACGATGATGCACAGTTGAACTCCGCTGGTGTCCTCGGGTTGCTACGGGCTGTGCAGTCCGAGCCGCAGCGGACGGCGTTGGATCGACTGCTAGTACTGGGGACCCTGCTTGAGGGTCATGCCGAGCACGTCATGGATGCCGTCGGACCCGCAGTGGTTCCGTCGGTAGCATCGATCCGACACCGCTTCGACCAGCGCCGCAAGCGCAAACAGCCGCCGCTGCAGCGGCTCATACGTGCGCTGCTGGGCATCGACGCGAAAATGAACCAGTACACCCGGGGCAAGGCCTTTGTGGACGACGTGGTGTCCAAGGTGGGGATGCAACGCTTCAACGTCATTTGGTCGGGCAGCGAAAGCCTCCCGCTGCCAAGGGAAATCGATGAGCCGCAGCGATGGATCGATCGACTGCTGTAGCCGTAATGCGCGGAGTTGTTGCGCGTTTCGGGTGTGGCCATGCCGCAGGCGAAGACCGTTGGTGCGTAGCGCTCTCGGGCGGACCAGACTCACTGGCGTTGGCGGCTGCGGCAGCGACGGTTCTGCCGACAACCGCGCTGATCGTCGACCACCGCCTGCAGCCGGGCTCAGCTGCGGTCGCCTCGACTGCGCGCGATCAGGCGATTTCAGTGGGATGCGTTGATGCAGAGGTGATTTGCGTAGAAGTGGGTACGACTGGGGGGCCGGAGGCGGCCGCTCGCAGTGCCCGATACCGCGCGCTCGAGGACGCCCGTGCGGGTGCGCCGGTGTTGTTGGCGCACACCCTTGACGATCAGGCCGAGACGGTGCTACTCGGCCTAGGTCGGGGATCGGGCGCCAGGTCGATCGCCGGTATGCGGCCATATGACCCGCCTTGGTGCCGGCCGCTGCTAGGGGTACGGCGGGAGCTGACCCACCTGGCGTGCGACGAACTTGGGCTGACGCCTTGGCAGGACCCGCATAACGCCGACGCACGCTTCACCAGGGCCCGGTTGCGCGCCGAAGTGTTGCCGCTGCTTGAGGAAGTCCTCGGCGGTGGTGTGGCCGAGGCTCTGGCCCGCACCGCAACCGCCTTGCGCGAGGACACCGAGATGCTAGACAGCCTGGCTGCCGACGTGCTTGCCGGGCTCGGCGCGGGCGTGCACGTTGAGGGCCTCCCCACGACCGCACTTGCCGCTTGGCCCCAAGCGGTCAGGCGCAGGACAATAAGGGGGTGGCTGCTGGCCGGTGGGGCCAGCGGGTTGACCGATAAACAGATCCGCGCGGTCGATGATCTTGTTACTGCCTGGCGGGGACAGGGTGGGGTAGCGGTGCCAAGTGCGCAGCCCAACGAACGGCTCTTCGCAGGTCGTCGGAATGAATCGCTGGTGCTCTACCGCGAACCCGTCTGAGGGTGCACATTGCTGATCCCGGCCACCGCGTGGCAGTCTATGGACGTGCCTGCGCATACCGCGGAGTTGTACCCCGGGGACATCAAATCGGTATTGCTGTCGGAAGTACAGATCCGGTCCAAGACCGCTGAGCTCGGAGAACGGATCGCCGCCGATTACCGCGATGCAGTCTCCGGCATCGATGCGGCAGACGGGCAAGATCTTCTTCTGATCACCGTGCTCAAGGGCGCCGTCATGTTCGTCACCGATTTGGCCCGGGCGATCCCGCTGCCTACTCAGCTGGAATTCATGGCCGTCAGCTCCTATGGATCGTCCACGTCATCCTCTGGTGTGGTGCGCATCCTCAAAGACCTCGACCGCGACATCAATGACCGTGACGTGCTGATCGTCGAGGACATAGTCGACTCTGGGCTGACCCTGTCGTGGCTGCTCCGCAACCTGGCCACCAGGCGCCCGCGGTCGCTGCGGGTGTGTACGCTGCTGCGCAAACTTGAAGCGGTGCGCGCCGATGTCGAGATCGAGTACGTCGGTTTCGACATCCCCAACGAGTTCGTCGTTGGGTACGGCCTTGACTACGCCGAGCGTTACCGCGACCTGCCCTATATCGGCACTCTGGATCCCAAGGTCTACGAGGACCAATAGCCCGAAGGCCGACAAGGACCCACTGATCGGCGCAGAATGCGGGATGTGAGCACTGCGCTGAGGATCTGCCCCTTATGTGAAGCGACCTGCGGCCTGGCGCTGACCATCGACGATGGGAGGGTTGTGGGCGCGAGGGGCGACCGCGAGGACGTCTTTAGCGCGGGTTTCATCTGCCCGAAGGGCGCTAGTTTCGCCGAACTCGACAATGACCCCGATCGATTGACAGCCCCGCTGGTGCGGCGTGATGGCACGCTGATCGAGGCGACCTGGGATGAGGCGTTCTCCGCCGTCGCCGCCGGGCTGGGCACGGTGCTGGCTGACCACGGCGGCGTGTCGGTGGGTGTATACCTGGGCAACCCCAATGCCCACACCGTCGCCGGTGCGCTCTATCCACCTCTGATCATCCGCGGTCTCGGCACTCGGCAGGTCTACTCGGCGAGCACTCTGGACCAGATGCCCAAGCACGTTGCGCTGGGGCTGATGTTCGGCAGCCCGGTCGCGTTCACGGTGCCCGACCTGGATCGCACCGATTACTTGGTCATCATCGGGGCGAACCCGGTGGTGTCCAATGGCAGCCTTGCCACCGCGGCCGACTTCGGTGGCAAGCTGCGCAACCTACGCAAGCGCGGAGGCAAGCTGGTCGTCATCGACCCCGCGCGCACCCGCACCGCCCAGCTCGCTGACCGGCACCTGGCGCCGCGGCCGGGCACTGACGCCGCTTTCCTGTTCGCCGTCGTCCACACGCTGTTCGAGGAGGGCCTGGTCGATCTGGGGGCTCTTGCCGGCCGCGTCGCGGGATTG
This sequence comes from Mycobacterium sp., assembly GCA_049608285.1. Lineage (GTDB taxonomy): Bacteria > Actinomycetota > Actinomycetes > Mycobacteriales > Mycobacteriaceae > Mycobacterium. The sequence goes on from JBMYXJ010000259.1 coordinate 4,246, forward strand.
GACGACGTCGGCGAACTAGCCCGTGATTTCCCGCCGTCCGTCGTCGCCGCGCACTGCGGGGTTGAGGCCGACGAGATCCGGGCATTGGCCCGGGACTTGGCAGGGGCTCGGACGGCCGCCGTGTACGGACGGATGGGCACCTCCACAGTCGAATTCGGCACAGTGGGCAACTGGCTGGTCGACGTGGTCAACGTTCTCACCGGGAATCTCGACCGCGCAGGCGGTGCGATGTTTCCGCTGTCCCCCGTTGCGCCCGCGCCGCGTGGAAGCCGGTCGGGCCGCGGTTTCAGAACTGGTCGTTGGCTCAGTCGGGTCTCCGGTCGCCCCGAGGTGCTCTCGGAACTGCCCGTGGCGGTACTCGCCGAGGAAATCGAGACCCCTGG
>JBMYXJ010000260.1:0-4610 GCA_049608285.1 Mycobacterium sp.
GGTTTCCAGTTCCATCACAATACGATCGGTGAAGCCCTGACCTTTGCCACCGCCACACCGGCGATTGACCGGGCCGGCGAGTAGCGTCGTTTGCATGGCGGCATCGATCCGGTCGAGCGAAGTGCCCGTGCAGGTGCAGCGATTGGGTGTCCTTGACTACCAGGCCGCATGGGAGCTGCAACGCGAGTTGGCAGACTCGCGCGCCGCGGGCGGCCCCGACACGCTCTTGCTGCTCCAGCATCCAGGCGTGTACACCGCTGGACGGCGCACCCAGGCCTGTGAACGCCCCGTGGACGGCACGCCCGTCATCGAAACCGATCGGGGAGGCAAGATCACCTGGCATGGCCCCGGACAACTGGTCGGGTACCCGATCATCGGCCTTGCCAAACCGCTCGACGTGGTGGACTTCGTACGGCGACTTGAAGATTCGTTGATAGCGGTGTGCGCCGACCTGGGCCTGCAGACGGGCCGGATCGAGGGCCGGTCCGGTGTCTGGGTCCCAAGCGACGCCGACCGACCGGCACGCAAGGTTGCGGCGATCGGCGTGAGAGTGGCTCGGGCCACCACGCTGCACGGCTTCGCGCTCAACTGCGACTGCGATCTCACGGCGTTTGGCTCGATCGTGCCCTGCGGCATCGCCGACGCCGGGGTGACATCGCTGACCGCCGAGCTGGGCCGCAGAGTCGGCGTCGAGGATGTCATCGACCGAGTCGCCGATGCAGTTTGTGATGCTCTCGACGCCCGCTTGCGCCAACGTCGAATCAACACTGACGCAGTAGCATCGATGCAGTGAGTGTCAATCCCGGTAACCGCAAGCTGCTGCGGCTCGAAGTCCGCAACGCGCAGACGCCGATAGAACGCAAGCCACCGTGGATCAAGACTCGAGCCAAGATGGGCCCGGAGTACACCCAATTGAAGTCACTGGTGCACCGCCAGGGGCTGCACACAGTGTGCGAGGAAGCGGGCTGCCCGAACATCTTCGAATGCTGGGAAGACCGCGAAGCCACATTCCTGATCGGCGGTGAACAGTGCACCCGGCGCTGTGACTTCTGCCAGATCGACACCGGCAAGCCCGCCGACCTGGACCGCGACGAGCCGCGGCGAGTGGCCGAGAGCGTACAGGCGATGGGGCTGCGCTACTCCACGGTCACCGGAGTGGCCCGTGACGATCTACCCGATGGCGGCGCCTGGCTGTATGCCGAGACCGTCCGTCAGATCAAAGCGCTCAACCCGAACACGGGTGTGGAGTTGTTGATCCCCGATTTCAATGCCAACCCAGCCCTGCTCGATCAGGTCTTCGAGTCGCGCCCGGAGGTGTTGGCACACAACGTCGAGACAGTGCCGCGAATCTTTAAGCGGATCCGACCGGGGTTTGACTACGAACGCAGCCTCTCGGTCATCACCATGGCACGCGAAGACAAGTTGGTGACCAAGAGCAACCTCATCCTCGGCATGGGCGAGACACCGGAAGAAGTACGGGCTGCGCTGCGGGATCTGCGTGAGTCCGGCTGCGACATCGTCACCATCACCCAGTACCTGCGCCCGTCGCCGCGCCACCACCCGGTAGACCGGTGGGTACACCCCACCGAGTTCGTCGAGCACGAGCGGTACGCCGCGGAGCTGGGCTACCCCGGAGTGTTGGCCGGGCCTCTGGTGCGCTCGTCATATCGAGCCGGCCGGCTGTATGCCCAGGCAATCGCGTTTCGAAGCGACGGTGCGGCAGCGGCGGCGGTACCAGACTCCGTATCCTGAACGAATGGCGAAATCGCGTAAACCTGCGGAAGTCAAAGCAGCGAAGGCTGAGGCGAAGGCCACCCGCAAGGCGGCTTCCAAACAACGCCGCAGCCAGCTGTGGCAGGCGTTCCAGATGCAACGCAAAGAGGACAAGCGCCTACTCCCTTACATGATTGGTGCGTTTGTGCTGATCGTGGGCGCGTCGGTGGCGGCTGGAACCTTCGCCGGCGGGTTCACGACGTACATGATGATCCCGCTCGGCGTGGTACTGGGCGCGCTGGTGGCGTTCATCATCTTCGGCCGCCGCGCCCAGAAGTCGGTGTACCGAAAGGCCGAGGGCCAGACCGGAGCGGCAGCCTGGGCACTGGAAAACCTGCGGGGCAAGTGGCGGGTAACTCCCGGCGTCGCGGCCACCGGTCATTTCGACGCGGTACACCGCGTTATCGGACGTCCGGGCGTGATCTTCGTCGGTGAGGGGTCCCCCGCTCGGCTAAGGCCGCTGCTGGCTCAGGAGAAGAAGCGCACTGCCCGTTTGGTCGGGGAGGTTCCGATCTACAACATCGTGATCGGAAACAGCGAGGGCGAAATTCCACTGGCCAAGCTGGAACGACATCTGACCAAGCTGCCCGCGAACATCACCGTCAAGCAGATGGACTCACTGGAGTCTCGGCTAGCAGCATTAGGCACCAAGGCCGGCCCGGCGGCGATTCCGAAGGGCCCACTGCCGGCGGCCGCCAAGACGCGCGGAATACAGCGCACCGTGCGACGAAAATAACGCTGCTACCGCCGGACGACGGCGGTTTTGGTCGCCAGATCTTGCAGGCCTCGCAAGTCGGAGTCGGTGAACAGGGCGGGGATGACCAGCGCGATCAATAGTCCGCGCAGCAGCGCCCGCCCTGTGCCCACGCCTGCGCGGTTGTCGACCGACGCCACCTTCATGTCCAAAACCAACTGGCCCGGGGTGAAACCGAACAGCCGCACCGAGATAACCCCGAGGCCCAACCAGATAGCCAAAACTGCAGTCGACAGTGCCCCCAGGCTCACCAAACCCAGCGACAGCGCCAACGCCGCCACGCCGTAAGAGAGCAGCCAGTCGATCCCCAGGGCAGCGACGCGGCGGCCGAGGCGGGCGACCGAGCCTGGCCCGCTGGGCGGGAGTCCGAGCCGCTCACCGGGATAGGTGGGAGAGCGTGGGTCGGGGTCGTCAGACTCTGACGGTTCGGGTCCCGAAAGCCAGGACCCCAATGCGCGGGCCATCGGACAAGGATATGTCGGAGCCGAGGGTGCCGCGGGGAGCGCGGGGGGCAACTATGCGTAACGTCGGCGCAACATATGGTTGACGACGATGCAACATCGTGTCCTTAGCGTCAACGCCGGCTTACCACAAATAAGGAGACCAATCAGTGGCTGAAAAGACTGCCGACGACATCATCAAGCAGATCAAGGACGAGAAGGTCGAGTACATCGACATTCGGTTCTGCGACCTGCCTGGCGTCGTCCAGCACTTCTCGATCCCGGCTTCAGCGTTCGACAAGAGCGTGTTCGACGACGGCCTCGCGTTCGACGGGTCGTCGGTGCGTGGATTCCAGTCAATCCACGAGTCGGACATGATGTTGCTGCCAGACCCCGCAACCGCGCGCATCGACCCGTTCCGTGCTGCCAAAACGCTCAACCTCAATTTCTTCGTACACGATCCGTTTACCCGCGAGGCGTACTCCCGCGATCCCCGCAACGTCGCCCGCAAGGCGGAGAACTACCTAGCCAGCACCGGCATCGCCGACACCTGCTTTTTCGGTGCAGAGGCCGAGTTCTACATCTTTGACTCGGTGTCCTTCGACTCCAATATCAACGGCACCTTCTACGAGGTCGACTCCGAGGCAGGCTGGTGGAACACCGGCGAGCCGTTCGAGGCGGACGGATCCCCTAACCTCGGATATAAGGTCCGACCCAAGGGCGGCTACTTTCCAGTAGCACCGTATGACCATTACGTCGACCTGCGTGACGAAATGTCGACCAACCTGACCAACGCCGGCTTCAGTCTCGAACGCGGCCACCACGAGGTCGGCACGGCAGGCCAAGCCGAGATCAACTACAAGTTCAACACCCTGCTACACGCAGCCGACGATGTATTGCTGTTCAAGTACATCATCAAGAACACTGCGTGGGCCAACGGCAAGACCGTCACCTTCATGCCCAAACCGCTGTTCGGCGACAACGGCTCGGGCATGCACGCCCACCAGTCGTTGTGGAAGGACGGCAAGCCACTGTTCCACGACGAGGCGGGCTACGCCGGCCTCTCGGATTTGGCGCGCCACTACATCGGCGGCATCCTGCACCACGCGCCGTCGCTGCTGGCATTCACCAACCCGACGGTGAACTCTTACAAACGGCTGGTGCCGGGTTATGAAGCTCCGATCAACCTGGTGTACAGCCAGCGCAACCGTTCGGCGTGTGTCCGCATCCCGATCACGGGCAACAACCCGAAGGCCAAGCGCCTAGAGTTCCGCTGCCCTGACAGCTCGGGCAACCCGTACCTGGCGTTCGCGGCCATGCTGATGGCTGGCATCGACGGCATTAAGAAGAAGATCGAGCCGATCGCCCCCGTCGACAAGGACCTCTACGAGCTGCCGCCCGAGGAGGCTGCCAACATCCCGCAGGCGCCGACGTCATTGGCTTCGGTGATCGACAAGCTCGAGGAGGACCACGACTACCTCACCGAGGGTGGTGTGTTCACCACCGACCTCATCGAAACCTGGATCAGCTATAAGCGCGACAACGAGATCATGCCGATCCAGATCCGGCCCCACCCCTACGAGTTCTCGCTCTACTACGACGTGTAAGTCGGCTAACTCGCTGACCTGCACTTTAGCGCCAGC
>JBMYXJ010000261.1:0-4597 GCA_049608285.1 Mycobacterium sp.
TCTGCAGGTCGTAGCGGGCCCTGGCCTCAAGGTCGGGCTCGGACGGCTTCACGCAGTTCTTCAGCTTCCGGCAGCCCGCGCACATGAATGCGCTGCAGCACTTCACGTACAGCGGTTTCTCGCCGGACTTCTGGCGGGAGTAGCGGCTTGAGAATCCGCAGTTCTGGCATTTCGTTGGTGCGCCGCTCACGACGGCCGGCGCGGTCATTCGCGAGCGCCAATCTTGCGGCGCCAGAATGGGCGCTTGCCGCCCTCGATGACGGAAACGGCAACCGCCGGGGTGTGAACGGTGCGAGTGGTTAGCGAGGGCCCGCTCTCCGCAAGCCCGAAAGGGGTTGTTGTGTAGCCGCAATCGTCGCGACGAGCGCGCACTCGCCTGAGAAGGTCGACCAGCAGGCACAGCGCCACCAGGGCGGCAATCGTGACGCCGACGACCACGGGGGCGATGTATAGCGCGACCCAGAATCCGGTTGCGAACAGAATCATTGCCAGGGCTATTGCCGTGAACTTGAGCGTGGGACTGGCGCGCATCAGCAGGCCACCCCTGTGAACTCGGGCTGGCGCTCCAGCATGATTCGGAATGGCTCACCGGATGCGGGGCAGACGTCTGCGCGGATGCTGTCGTAATGCGACGGGATGTTTCGATGCACGGTCGGCTTCAGGATTCTTCGGCAGACCGGGCACTCGTAGCGTTGATCCGCCACGCCCCGTATTGACCTAACCGCCAGGCCGCTCATGCCGCAGACCTTGAGGTAAACCGTATTGCGGTTGTGAACAGCTCGACCGCCTCATCTTGCGTGCGGCCATCGCGATCGTTGTAACCCGGCACAGTGACGAACCGGCTCGGGACCGCGGCGAGCAACGCAGCCGATACCGCGTCGCGAATCCAAGCTCCAGGGATGATCTCGGTCGGTGAGAGGCGCACGGTGCCACAGACTTTGGACACCGCACCATTTGGGCAGTAGCAGTCCTGGCCGTCGATGACAGCGTGCGACTGCCCTTGGACCCATCCGGCGCGGACGAGTTCGCGAGCCTCTGAGAGGCGTTCTATGACGAGGTCGTGACTGGGGCGCTTCCAGCTGTCGCGTACGGTCACCTGGCATTACCGCCGCACTCTGTGGCCATCCATTGGGCGACCTGCTCGGCGAACTCAACACTGGGGTCTTTCGCAGTGAATGGCGTGCGCAACGCCGAGACGACGTGCCCGTACCAGTGCGTGACGCCCATCGACATGGCCTGCTCGCGCAATTGGCTGCACAGAGCTTGGGCGTCGTCCTCATTGATGAAAACCATCGGGACGGGAGCAGGCGGCTTCGCCGGTGGCTCTTGAACTCCCATGGCGCCCAGGACTTCGCGGATAAATGATGGGGCGTTGTGATATTGCTCGGCCGCTGACTTGGCAGCTTCGCACTGGCCGGGCGGTGACCACAGCGTGCCGTCGGGCAGCCGAACCGCCCAGTATGTGGCGAATCCTTCAGAGGTCATGCGGCCACTCCATTCCGGTGTCGACCCGCCGGTGTGGCTTGATGTGCATAGGTCGCAATGAAGCGACTTAGCGTCCCGAGATTCCAGGGGCAGTGTTCGCGCACCGCGCCACCCAGAACGACACCGGCGTCGTAGTCGGACCAGCCGGTGTCCAGCACGATCGCGTCCAGGACCGCCCTGACGGTCGACAAGTACGGACGTTCAGCGAGCGCTTTGCAGATCGCGTTCGCGTTGTCCGTCGAATACTGTTCAACGGGAGCGGCTTCGGCGCGCGCTGCCAAGCCGACACTGGCGCCGATGATGATGGCTGCTGTCATGAGCCACAGGACCGGGATGATTCGCTCGCGCATTATGCCGCCGCCCCCTTCTGCGCCCGCTGCGCGGCTCGCCTTGCCCTAGTTCGGATTACAGAGGCGGCGTTGTCGCATTTCTTGCACGATCGCCCCTTGCTGCGACGATCGAGCCGGGTGTTCTCAGGGGTGTATTCATGGCCGCGAACGCAGTGGGTCTTGTGCCTGCGCTTGTCGGCGCCATTGTTCGCGCGGGTGTCCCACCGAAGGTTCGCAATGCGGTTATCAGAGGCGTCACCGTTGTTGTGGCAGCCCTCCATGCCGTCAGGACAAGGGCCGACGAAGGCGGTGAGAACGAGTCGATGGACTGAGAACCGCGCTTTCTTGCTTGACCGACTCAGGTTGACGAAGTGATATGCGCGCCCTTTCGAGCCCTTCACGATTGGCGTAGGCCGCAGTATCTGTCCCCGACTCAAGCGAACGCCACCTCGGGTAGTCACATAGCGGTCAATGCCGCGAACCCGACCTTGGTCCGAAACCTCGTAGAGGCCCTCATAGCCAACGACTGAACGCCAGTTCTCGCGGATCATGCGCGCTGCTCGGCTTCCGGGCTGGGTGCGACCGACTGGCCCACCTCGCTTGGGAACCTGTAGGCGACGGCGCGCAACGCGGCGGCGTCCTCCGGGGTCCAAATTGGCCGTATCCTGATCTTGCTCACTGCTGTTTCCTTTCCGGTTGTTGTGGCGGGCTGGCCGTCACCCCGGGCGTGGGGTGGCGGCCGATTTACTTACGTGGGGGATGCCAGGGCGGGGGCACCGGGGGCTGCGCTCTCCCCGCCCTGGCTGGTACCTGCCGCATCCCCGGCGGCAGGTACGGGCTCAGAAGCACGGCGGCCCGTGAGCTGACATACCGCTCGGAACGTGGGCGCCCTCACTGTGGAGCGCCCGACTTCTCGACGACGGCGTATGCGCGCAGGCGTGTCCACCCCTTGTGGCAGCCGGCGATGACGTATCGGCTACCCACGAAGTTGCGAGGGTGGGTGTGGGATTGGCGGCAATGAGGGCAGAGCACGGTGACCTTGGGTCCGGTCGCCGAGGTGACTTCGGCGATGCCTGTCTGCCAGCGGGGGCGAGACTGGGCGGCGGCGCTCACCGGGTCTCGCCTTCGGCGGCAGGAGTGACGCAGGCGCGGAGCGGAGCAGCGTCGGCGTCGATCTGTGCGTTGGCCGCCGCGCGCCGCGCGAGCCTCATTGCGCAGCCGATGATGAGCGCCCACCCGGCAAGCCCCGCGATCGCGATGGTCATGCCGGAACCTCGCAGCGCTCGTGTGCCGCGTGCCACGCCTGCAGCGCCTCAGCGTCTTCGGCGTCGCGCGAGGTGTTGATCGCGTCAATCACGCGCTGCGCCACGTCCAGCCCGCCAAGGGCATCGTTGGCCGCTTGGCGCTCTGCCTCGCTGAGTGAGATGGGTGCGCGGTGTATCTCGAATGTCGACCCACATGGGCAGGCAGCGAATGTGGTGACGGGCGGCGCGAACGACGCGGCCCAGCTGCGATCTTCCTCGCGGAGGATGCGCTTGTCGGCGGCGGCCAGCGCGTCAAAGAACTTCGTCGCGGGGTGTGCGGTGAGTGCCTTGCCGAACTCTTCGCGCACAATCTTGCGTACGTCCTCCCGTGAGGCGAGCGGGAGGGTCGGCGGAACCGCCCCGGGGGCCCCGGTCATCGCTCGGCCGCCCGCCTGTTGATGCGGCGCGATCGGCGCGCGCAGCGGTTGCGTCGGCGTCGCTCGGCGACCGTGACCGGGTCGACGGTGCCCTGATAGGTGGACTTGAACTGGAGGCCATAGAGGATCGCGCGCTCGTAGTCCGACGGCTCGCGGTGCTCTGGGCTGACGCGAAGCGCGCCACGGATCTTCTCGCGCAGCGTCCGAGGTTGCTGGTGCTGTTGCCCTTCGATGCTCTTGGGGTCGGGGCCGGCGGTCATGCGCTGGTCTCCGCGCTCAGCAGCTTCTCGACGTCGGCGCGTTCTACGATGCTGGGATGGCCAATCCGGCGGAACTCTTGCACCAGGTATTGACGGGTTGGCAGGAGAACAAGTAAAACGTGGAGACCAAGCAGCATCGCATCGCGATCCGACACCTCGACGCGATCGAAGAGCTGCTTGATCAGATGGATGACGCGCAGATCAGAACCGACGTGTACCGGCGCCACCTTCCGAAGTGGACGACGCTCACCTTGCGGCATCCGCACGATTGGCAGAACCAGAACGCAACCAAGCATGTCGACTCCACGGCGCTGGATCACCTCCTGAATCTGTCGGACTGGTTTCTGGGGTTCGTGCCATCTGTCGCGACGGATGGCCTCGACTCCCTCCGAGATTTTGTGGAGAGCACCCAGGCGGTGCTCGAAGAGGACGACTCGCTCGATCCGGCCTTGAAGCGCCACGTCCAGCGAGTGATCGACCACCTGACTTGGTGCATCGACGAATACGAGAGAATTGGCGACTTCGAGCTGCGCGAAGCCGTCGACCGGCTCATTGCCGCCATGGTCACCACTGCGGCCAGGAGTAAGCACCAGGGCCGGTGGCGAGACGCGATGAACACCTTCGTCTACCCGTTCACCGTCAATGTGGCCGCGGCGATCCCCGCGCAGGCGGTAATTCAGCTCGCGCTCGGCGGCGGCTGAGGCATCTGCGCCCCGCTGCCGTCGAGTCCGTGCAGGTCGTCGTAGATCATCGCCAAGAGATCGTCGACCCGGGAGTATGCCTGGGCGACCAGCTCGGCAGAGTCCGGGCCGAACTCGCCCCGGTTTAGCCGATGAACCGAG
>JBMYXJ010000262.1:0-4589 GCA_049608285.1 Mycobacterium sp.
GAGCTCACCCCAGGGGTTACCGGCGAAGCCGAACTTGTACTCGATGTCGACGGTGCGGTCGGAGTAGTGCGACAACTTCTCCTTTGGGTGCTCAAAGAGCCGAAGGTTCTTGTCATCGATGCCGAGGTCGACATACCACGCCAACCGGGTGTCGATCCAGTACTGGTGCCATTCGGCAGCAGTGGATGGCTCGACGAAGAACTCCATCTCCATCTGTTCGAACTCCCGCGTTCGGAAGATGAAGTTGCCCGGGGTGATCTCATTCCGGAAGCTCTTGCCGATCTGGCCGATGCCGAACGGCGGCTTCTTGCGTGCCGTGGTGACTACGTGGGCGAAGTTGACGAAGATGCCCTGTGCAGTCTCCGGGCGCAGATAGTGCAGACCATCTTCGGTCTCGATCGGGCCGAGGTAGGTCTTCAGCATCATGTTGAAGTCGCGCGGCTCGGTCCACTGCCCCTTTGTCCCGCAGTCCGGGCAGCCGATATCGGACATCGACACCGAGTCAGGATCGACGGTGGCGCCCTTTTTCGCTTCCCTGTCGCTATAGGCCTCTTGCATGTGATCCTGTCGATGCCTCTTATGACAGTTCAGGCATTCGACCAGCGGATCGTTGAACACCTCGACGTGACCGGAGGCCACCCACACCTCGCGCGGCAGGATGATGGAGGTGTCGAGCCCCACGACATCGTCGCGGCCGGTGACGACCGAACGCCACCACTGCCTCTTTATGTTTTCCTTGAGTTCGACGCCGAGCGGGCCATAATCCCAGGCGGACTTGGTTCCGCCGTAGATCTCACCGGACTGAAACACCAGACCACGGCGTTTGGCAAGGTTTGCAACGGTATCGATGATCGAGAAAGACGGCGCCACGGCTCAACAGCGTAGCGACGTCGGTTGGGCGGTCCGGTCGTGGGCGAAGGTGATCAGGACATCGGTGGTCAGCCGACCAGCCCGCGCCGCACGTCAGCGCCAGTGGCGAGCACCATCAGAATCAGCGTGCGCAACGCGTCTTCGGTCAGGCCGGCGCCCGGGAAGTTGTAGCGCAGCAGCACGTCTCCGGTCTTCCCCGATCGGCCCTGCCCGCTGCCGATTTTCTCCGCGCCGACTTTCTCCACAAGTGACACAGTGCCGAGCAGCGTGTCACGAGCGTGCTTGGCGACGTTGGCACGGATCTTGCTGTCCAGCGGCATATCCCAGGCCAGAACCTGGGTAAGCGAAACCAGGTCGAGGTCTTCGGCGATGGTGACAACCCGTAACGAGGCGAAGGTGCCGTCGTGCTGGACAGTCAGTGCGCCGTCATCCTCGTGTTGAACCGAAAAGATCTCCTCGAGCACAGCGGTCAGGCGGGCCGAGAGCTCGGTCGAGTTTCCCATCGGGGTCCTAGGCCCTACCGAAGCGTCGGTTGCGATGGACATACTCTTCGCACGCGGCCCACAGGTCGCGGCGATCATAGTCGGGCCAGAGTTTGTCCTGAAAGATATATTCGGCGTATGCCGCCTGCCAGAGCAGAAAATTGCTCGCGCGTTGCTCCCCCGATGTTCGGATGAACAGGTCGACGTTGGGGATGTCGGAGCGGTGAAGATGCTTGGCGAACATCGCTTCGCTGATGCGAGCGGGGTTGATCTTGCCGTCCACCGCCTGCTGTGCGAGTTCGCGTGCCGCCTCGATGATCTCGGTGCGGCCGCCATAGTTCACGCAATAGTTGATCGTGATGACGTCGTTGTCGACGGTCATCTTCTCGGCGATATCGAACTCCTTGATGACGCTGCGCCACATCCGGGGCCGCGAACCCACCCAGCGCATCCGCACGCCCATGTCGTTGAGGTTCTCCCTGCGGCGTCGCACCACCTCACGGTTGAAGCCCATCAGAAATCTGACTTCCTCGGTGCTGCGCTTCCAGTTCTCGGTGGAGAACGCGTAGACCGTGAGGTGTTTGATACCGATCTCGATAGCGCCACAGGTGATGTCGATGAGCACTGCCTCACCCATCTTGTGGCCCTCCGTGCGCCCCAGCCCGCGCTGGGTAGCCCAGCGGCCGTTTCCGTCCATCACCACCGCGACGTGATTGGGCACCTGGTCAGCCGGAATCTGGGGTGCCGAAGCCTTGGAGGTGTGCTGTGGCGGGCGGGCGAACTTGCCATTGGTGCGGGGTGGCAATTCTGGGAAGACGACGGGCCAGGTCGACTTGTCCGGGAAGGTGGGATAGCTCTCAGGCGCCGGGGGGAGCTGCGGATAGCTGTTCTTCCCCGTCCGCTTGGTTGCCATGCGTCATATCCTGCCCGATGCCCCCCGTTATCACCCGAACGCCATGCTCGGTGGCTGCACGATTATCCCGGCACACGCGCTCGACCAGTGGCAACGTCCGCAGCCGCCGCTCCAGATGCCACTGCAGGTGCGCGGCCACAAGCCCGCTGGCCTGGCTGCGATGCTGCGCGGAAGACGCCTGCGCATGGTCCCAGTCGCCGTCGTAAAGCGCAGCCATCAGGTCCAGCACGGCCTGCGGCGGCGTCACTGACCCGAATGGTCGGCAGTGCACACACACGCTTCCGCCCGCCGCAACATGGAACGCCCGGTGCGGGCCCGGGGTCGCGCACCGAGCGCAATCGGTCAATGACGGCGCCCACCCGGTGATCCCCATCGCACGCAGCAGGTAGGCATCCAGGACGAGTTCACGAGGGCGGCCGCCGTCGGCCACCGCGCGCAGCGCGGCCACCGTCAGTCGGTGCAGGGCCGGCACTGGGACGCGCTCTTCCCCCGCGAGCCGCTCGGCGGTTTCCAGCACCGCGCAAGCGCAGGTGTAGCGGCCGTAGTCACTGACGATGTCCGAGGCGAACGCATCTATTGCTTGAACCTGGGTGACGATGTCGAGATTTCGGCCTGGATGCAACTGAACGTCGATGTGCGCGAACGGTTCCAGCCTTGCGCCGAACTTACTGCGGGTACGCCGCACCCCTTTGGCTACCGCCCGCACCAGACCGTTGTCGCGTGTTAGCAAGGTCACGATGCGGTCGGCTTCACCGAGCTTGTGCTGGCGCAACACCACCGCTCGATCCCGATACAGACGCATCCAGTCAGTCTCCCACTGCCAACCGCGCAAAACCGGTCCGCAGCGCCGATAGTCTCTTAATGTGACTGCTGAATCGCCTCGGCAACATTCCCGATTCCCCACCCTGACCTACCAGCTATATCAGCTGGCGAGTGGCGCAACGACCGCTCGCGAACTGGTCCGGCAATCACTGGATGCGATCGAGGCCAGCCAGGACACCCTCAACGCCTTTCGGGTCGTGCTCACTGACCAGGCCCTCGCCGACGCGGCCGAGGCCGACCGAAAACGCGCAGCGGGCGAAGCTCTTTCACAGCTCCCACTGCTGGGAATACCGATCGCGGTCAAGGACGACGTCGACGTGGCCGGCGTACCTACCCGCTTCGGCACGGACGGCGAGGCACGGATCGCCGAATCAGACGCCGAGGTGGTTCGGCGGCTGCGTGCTGCAGGTGCGGTAATCGTCGGCAAGACTAACGCTTGTGAGCTGGGGCAGTGGCCGTTCACCAGCGGTCCAGCGTTCGGACACACCCGCAACCCCTGGTCTCGGGACCACACCCCGGGCGGTTCGTCGGGCGGCAGCGCCGCCGCCGTCGCGGCGGGCCTGGTTGCCGCCGCGATCGGCTCCGACGGAGCGGGCAGCGTCCGCATACCGGCGGCCTGGACACACCTTGTCGGGATCAAGCCGCAGCGGGGCCGCATCTCGACCTGGCCGCTGGCCGAGGCGTTCAACGGCATCACCGTCAACGGTGTGCTGGCTCGCACGGTGACCGACGCGGCGCTGGTCCTCGACGCAGCATCGGGCAGCGCGCCCGGCGATCTGCACAAGCCGCCCCCAGTTCAAGCGTCTGGACATGTTTCTCGGGCACCGGGACCGCTACGGATCGCGCTGTCCACGAAGTTCCCGTTCACCGGTTTCCGGGCCAGCCTGCACCCCGAGATCCGCTCGGCGCTGGAGAGGGTGGCCAACCAGTTCGAACAGCTCGGACACACCATGGTGACCGCCGACCCGAACTACGGCCTACGGATGTCGTGGAACTTCCTGGCCCGATCAACCGCGGGCATCCCGGAGTGGATCGAACGGCTGGGATACTACGACGTAAAGTTGGACAAGCGCACGCGGTCCAATGCGCTGATGGGGCGGCTGCTGTCACAACACATCCTGCGTAAGGCCCGCGCCCAGGAGGCGGCCACACAAGAGCGGATCGGATGGATCTTCAACCTGGCCGACGTAGTGCTCGCGCCCACAACCGCCCAGCCGGCGCCGCAGGTCAACACCTTCGACGGCCTCAGCGCACTGGCCACCGACCGCACGATGATCTGCGCCTGCCCGGTCACCTGGCCGTGGAACCTGCTGGGTTGGCCGTCGATCAACGTGCCCGCCGGATTTACCAACGATGGCCTGCCCATCGGGGTTCAGCTGATGGGCCCGGCGCACAGCGAGCCCCTGCTGATTTCTCTGGCGGCCGAACTGGAGGCCATCAACGGTTGGGCATCGCATCACCCGGAAAACTGGTGGGACGGTCGCCTCGACAAAGGCGACCCG
>JBMYXJ010000263.1:0-4575 GCA_049608285.1 Mycobacterium sp.
TAACAGAAAAAAAACTAGAAATACGAGATTGACAGATAGTGAATTCGGGAACCCGACGATAAACCCGAGCGGACGGTATAATTCAGAGACTTGTAGAAAAACTGCGAACAACGCTAGGCTATCTAGTGACAATATGGGTAGTCTCGCGGCCGGTTTAGCCGCCAGGCGATTCTGGTCTAATACCCCGCGTGGACTGTATGGACCTCTATCCTTCATGATGGAACGAAACGAGCTGGTCGAAGAGTTGATCGGAAGTTCCAATATGTGCGAAGTGCTCACCGCATCCTCGATCTCGATATCTGGTTCTGCACAACTCGATCACGACGACGCCAACCCTGACGCCCACCCGAATTGGCGTGCGATTCCCTCAGATAGGCTCACCGTAGGTCTCCACCCCAAGACTGAGCGGATGGCCGTTGTATCCCCTGATGTCCTGCGGACATCGCCTGCCACAGCGTCGATACGCGTAACCGAAAGCTGCGATCCGACTAGATTTTCGAAGATCTGAAGAACCTCGTTCACGGACGCATGCGAGCCTCCGGCCACGTTAAGGACAGTGCCCGGGGAGACATCGCGCGTCCCTGCAAGCAAATTTGCCTCCACGACATCGTCAATATACGTGAAATCACGTATCTGCTGCCCTGAACCGTAAATGGTGATCTCATCACCACGCGCGGCTGCCTGCGCGAAGCGACAGAACGCCATGTCTGGGCGCTGCCCGGGGCCGTAGACAGTGAAATAGCGCAGGGATACGGTCGGGACTTGGAAACTCGTTGCGTAAAGGTTACACAAGTGCTCGGCAGCAAGTTTGGTCACGCCGTAGGGACTGAGTGGTTGTGGGCGGTCGCCCTCTCCGGTTGGGTACCGCTCGGCGTTTCCGTAGACTGAAGATGACGATGCATAGACTAGGCGCCGCAGCGTGCTGCAACCGCGACTCGCTTCCAACAGTCGCTGCGTGGCATCAACGTTGCAGTAGGTGTACGTAGAGAACTCCGTGCCCCAAGAAGATCGAACGCCGGGTTGCCCGGCAAGATGGAAAACTAGTTCGATTCCGTCCAGAATTCCGTTGAGGTCGGCACTGTTGAGGTCGGCCTCAATGAAGTCCACCCCGGCTTGAACCACGGCCTGTGCGTTGGCGCGCTTAAGATTTACGTCGTAGTAGTCCGTGAAGGAATCGAGGCCGATCACCTCATAGCCTTCACTGCTCAGGCGCCTGGCCAGGTGCGACCCAACAAATCCAGCGGCTCCAGACACTAAGGCGCGCACCTTGGGCTCCTTCCTCGTTTCACGGAGTCACTGCGTCCATTCTTACCAGCACCAGTGCTGTAACCACGTCGCACACCCCAAGACCCAGCCACTATCCGCGGCCGGGGTTTACCGAAGGCGTTGACTTCAGCCACCCGCACAGGGAACGTCGAAGTCACGGCCGTCGATGGGACTCAGAAAGTTTTCACTGTGGTGAGATACATTACCCGAGTGTTGCGGTACGCCAACGCAGCCAGGCGGCCGACTAGATATGGCAACCGCGGATTCCCAAGCTTGAAGAGCAGTCGCTCCAAAGATATCTCGCGAAAATCCACCGACAGCCCGACTGACTCCAGTGCCCGGCGGATTGCGGCAGGTCGGCGGTAGAACGTCTCACTGTCGCTGTACTCAGAAAAAATTTGGGTTCGTTCGTCCAGTGTGAACTCGGCAAAATACGGCGCCGTCCAGCCAGCACTAAGTAACAGTCTAATCGCACCACGCCGCAACTTCCCCTTCGGCAACCAATGGACGAGCGGGGCGCCGAGATGCGGCTCGATGAGAGTCCACTTGGCCGGAAATACATGTAGACCGACACCGCCGGGTTTCGTCGTTCGTGCGACCTCCCGTGCAAGTTCGTCTAGATCGGCAACGTGTTCGAAGACCTCGTCCGAAATGACAATGTCGAAGTAGTCGTCAGGGTACGGATACGCTGTCCCCTCCAGCACTGACAACCGGTCAGGCCCGAGATAGGCGCGGCCGTTGGCGACGTATTCCTGGCGCACGTCGATTCCAAAAGCATCGAATCCCTGCTCCACGAGCCAAGCGACCGTGTCACCCCGGCCGCACCCAACGTCGAGGACTCGTATCGACGAGTGCTCACGACCTCGCGACGCCCGAAACACCCAGCCTGCAATAGACGGTCCTGGGTCGGTCGCCTCCCGTAAGGGGCTCAACTTGATTTGGCTGTCATGGTTATTCAAGGACGGCAGCGCCATCTTTGCTTCGTACCATGAGTTCTCCGGTCAAGTCCAGGGACAGGTGGCGGGTCGGTTCTTACCCACTACCCAGCGCTGAGCTGAGCAGGGTCTGCTGCACTGTCAGGTGACCTGACAGTTTCGGTCACGCGGCCTGACTCGCCGGTGTGATTGTCGACGGCAACTGAATATTGACCAGAGCACGGCAAAGTGAATTCTAGTCAACGTCGCAACTCGGCGGACCGCTCGAGGCTAATAGCGCGGCGAATATGTCAGCCGGACAACGACCGTGGAGGACCATGTGGGGCGATAGTTGAGTTCGTGTTCGACGGCCTTCAGGTGCGTCGGCGCGTGGTTGGTGAGGCTGATGCCCTTGGGGAAGTAGTCGCGAAGGAGTCCGTTGCACGCTCCTAATGTTTGCCAAGCGCCTAGGGATTAGGTCGTGGATTCGGGCTGCGGCCTCGATTGTTCGGTAGAAGCGCCGAGCGAATGAGCACTTGACTGAGCGCCCGACATCGCGGTGGGTTTTGCCTTCGGCGCTGGCCGGGCCTCGTAGGCCTGAGTTTCTGGGTGACATCTCATCCGGGTGGCGGAGACGGTATGCAGTGCCCGGTTCAGTGACGGTTACCGCCGCGGTTTAGGTGGTGTCGGGGCCGGTCCGTAACGAAGCAGCGTTCGCATCATTGGCCGGAGTCGCTCCGTTGGAGACAAGCAGCGGACAATGTTCCCTGGCGACAAGGCGGCCATGGAGATGCTCCTATCGGTGTTAAGTGGTATTTGGGTCGGTTTCGAGAAGTCGGAAGAGATGGCGCGCGTAGTACCGCTTCAGACACCGCATGGCTTCACGTTTGGTGTTACCATCGCTGAACCGACCGGCGATATAGGCCTTGGTCGGCGGGTGAACTTTGGCCCGGGCCAGGATGATCGTGTGAAGTGCTCGGTTCAGCTGGCGATCACCACCAAGTGAGAGACGGTGGCGAGTCTGGGTTTGACCCGAGGTCGCTTCGAGCGGTGCTACGCCGCCAAGGCGTGCGAAGGCGGCCTCGTCCCGGCAGCGGCCGGGGTGTGACCAGGACACCAGGAGGTGAGCGGCCGTCAGCACGCAGATGCCCGGTTCATCGGGTAGCGCTGGTTCCATCGACCGGACTAGCGGGTGATCTGGTCCCTCGGTTTTGAGCCGTGGTTATGCGAGTTGAGGGATCGAATAGGTGGACGTCCAGAGCGTTTCGAACTCTGTGGGGCTGATGTTACCGAGGTAGCTGTGACGGCGTTCGACGTTGTAGAAGTTGTCGATGTAATCGGCTATGGCGGCGGCCAACTCGATAGTGGTTGCCCATTTGCGGGTGTTGAGTAGCTCGACCTGCAGTCTGCCCCAGAATGACTCCATGGCGGCGTTATCAAAGCAGTCGCCGACGGTGCCGAAAGAGGCCAGCAGGTCCCACCGGCGGATGTTCTCCCCGAAGCTCCAAGACGTGAACTGGTCGCGTGTTTCCGGTCAAAGAGCTCCAGCGTTGCAGCCGGCCAGAGGAAAAAAGGTCAGGAGGCGGTCGGCGGCTTGCGAGCGGCTCCAGAGTATCGAGTCGCCGTCGACGCGCGCTGAGCACTGTCCACAGCATAGTAACTGTAACGATAGTCCGTGCGCCCGCGTGTTGGCGTCATGGTGAAGACTGCGCCAAGTAGCGGAGCACCTGACTTAGGACATCGTGGCCGGATTTCCGGATTGACAATGGCCTGACCTGCGGGTTCCGTTTGCTTAGTGCCCTGTTTGGGGCACTAAGGGGGTAGTTTCGGGCGGTGGCGTACGTGCGGAAGGTGCGCACGGCCTCGGGCGCGGTGGCGGTTCAGGTCGTGCGGAAACATCGAGGTCAGCGCACGATTCTGGCGCATGTCGGGTCGGCGCATACTGATGCTCAGCTGGGGATTCTGCTCGAGCAGGCCCGCCGGATCGCGGCCGAGGATCAAGGCGTTCTTGATATCGAGGTGAGCCCGTCGTAGTGGTCCAGTTGTTATGCGACTCTGTTGCCCGAGTGTTTGGGCAGGAAGAATCGACAACGACATGGCATCGAACAAGCGCCGGCGGCATACGCCGGATCAGATCATCCGCAAGCTCGCTGAGGGCAACAAGCTCCTGGCCGGCGGTCAGGAACTGGCCGAGGTGTGCCGGCACCTTCAGATCGCTGAATCGACGTGGCATCGCTGGCTTGCCCAGTACGGCGGCATGAAGGCCAACGAGGCCAAACGACTCAAAGAACTCGAGGCCGAGAACATCCGGTTGAAGAAGCTGGTCGCCAACCAGGCCCTCCTGACTTAGGACATCGTGGCCGGATTTCCGGATTGACAATGGCCTGACCTGCGG
>JBMYXJ010000264.1:0-4571 GCA_049608285.1 Mycobacterium sp.
ACGAGCTGCCGGTGGCCTGGCGACACCGCGGCGAGCGTTACGCCGAGAAGCTGGCAACCCCGGACACCAGCGTCGCCGATCTGGTCGGCGACATCGACCCCATCAAGGTCGCCGAGGGGCGAAGCCTCGGCGACCCCGAAACCATTGCCTACGGGCTGATCCCGCGAGCGCACCGTGGAATCGTCGCCGTCAACGAACTCCCCGACCTGGCCGAGCGTATCCAGGTCGCGATGCTCAACGTCATGGAGGAACGCGATATCCAGGTGCGTGGCTACACCCTGCGGCTACCGCTGGACGTGTTGGTCGTCGCCAGCGCCAATCCCGAGGACTACACCAACCGCGGACGTATCATCACCCCACTCAAAGACCGCTTCGGCGCGGAGATACGCACTCACTATCCGCAAGAACTCGACGCGGAGGTGGGCGTCATCAGCCAGGAAGCCCACCTGGCCGCCGACGTGCCTGACTACCTGTTGCAGATCCTGGCCCGGTTCGCCCGCAGTCTTCGGGAATCGAGCTCGATCGATCAGCGGTCAGGGGTTTCCGCGAGATTCGCGATCGCGGGTGCGGAGACGGTCGCAGCATCCGCGCGCCACCGGGCCGCTGTGCTCGGTGAACAGGATCCCGTCGCGCGCATCGTCGACCTCTCGACGGTGATCGATGTGCTCCGCGGCAAGTTGGAGTTCGAATCCGGCGAGGAGGGGCGCGAGCAGGCTGTGCTCGAGCACCTGCTGCGGCGGGCCACTGCCGACACCGCGCAGCGCTTGCTTGGAGGTATCGATGTCGGCCCAATCGTCACCGCGATCGAGCACGGTTCGCCGGTGACCACCGGTGCGCGAGTGTCCGCACGCCAAGTGCTGGCTGCGCTCCCCGAGGTGCCCGCGGTCGCCGAAATCCAGTCTCGGCTTGATGCCCACTCCGAAGGAGAGCGTGCCGCGGCGATCGAGTTGGCGCTCGAGGCGCTCTATCTCGCGAAACGCATCGACAAGGTTTCTGACGACGGCGAAACCGTCTATGGCTAGGAGTACGACGATCAAGCGGCGAGGGACGAGCGGCGTTGAGGAGTGCGACCGAAGTGGCTAGGAGTACCCGATATTCTCCGTATACCGGCGGCCCTGATCCGTTGGCGCCCCCGGTCGACCTGCGCGAGGCGCTCGAGGCGATCGGACAGGACGTTATGGAGGGGACCTCGCCCCGGAGGGCCCTGTCCGAGTTGCTCAGGCGCGGATCGGCGAATATGGCGGGCGCCGACAAACTGGCTGCTGAAGTCAACCGGCGTAGACGGGAACTGTTGGAGCGCAACAACCTCGACGGCACATTGGCTGACATTAAGAAGCTGCTGGATGAAGCAGTCCTCGCCGAGCGCAAGGAGCTCGCGCGCGCACTCGACGACGATGCTCGGTTCGGCGAGTTGCAGCTGGAGTCCCTGTCGGCGTCTCCGGCCAAAGCTGTGCAGGAGCTCGCGGAGTACGACTGGCGATCCTCGGCGGCGCGCGAGAAGTATGAGCAGATCAAGGATCTGCTCGGTCGGGAGATGCTCGACCAGAGGTTCGCCGGCATGAAACAGGCACTGGAGAACGCCGGCGATGAGGACCGGCAGCGGGTCAATGAGATGCTCGACGACCTCAACGACCTACTGGACAAGCACGCCAAGGGTGAGGACTCGCAGCAGGATTTTGAAGAATTCATGGCCAAGCACGGCCGGTTCTTCCCCGAGAACCCGAAAAACGTCGACGAACTTCTGGACTCATTGGCCAACCGCGCCGCAGCAGCACAGCGATTCCGCAACAGCCTGTCCGAACAGCAGCGCGCGGAGCTTGATGCTTTGGCGCAGCAGGCTTTCGGATCTCCTTCTTTGATGAACGCGCTGAGTCGCCTCGATGGTCACCTACAAGCCGCGCGTCCCGGGGAGGACTGGACCGGTTCGCAACGGTTCGCCGGCGGAGATCCGCTGGGTATGGGGGAGGGCGCCCAGGCGTTGGCCGATATCGCTGAGCTCGAGCAGCTGGCCGAGCAGTTATCCCAGAGTTACGCCGGGGCCACCATGGACGATGTTGACCTCGAGATGCTGGCCCGCCAGCTGGGGGATGATGCCGCTGTCAACGCGCGCACGCTCGCCGAGCTGGAACGCGCGCTGATGAATCAGGGCTTCCTGGATCGGGGATCAGATGGGCAGTGGCGGCTGTCCCCCAAGGCGATGCGCCAACTCGGTCAGGCGGCATTGCGTGATGTGGCACAACAGCTGTCGGGACGCCACGGCGAGCGTGACACCCGGCGAGCAGGCGCGGCCGGTGAGTTGACCGGCGCCACCCGAGCCTGGGAATTCGGCGACACCGAACCGTGGAGCGTCACGCGCACACTGACCAACGCTGTCCTGCGTGAGGCGGCAAATCCTGCAGACCGTGCCGGCTCGCCCATTCGCATGACGGTCGAGGACGTCGAGATCTCCGAGACCGAAACTCGAACCCAGGCCGCAGTGGTCTTGTTGGTCGACACGTCCTTCTCGATGGTGATGGAGAACCGCTGGCTGCCAATGAAGCGCACCGCACTGGCTCTCAGCCACCTGGTCAGCACCCGGTTCCGATCCGATGCCATGCAGATCGTCGCGTTCGGCCGGTACGCCCGTACTGTGACTGCCGCCGAGCTGACCGGACTTGAGGGTGTCTACGAGCAAGGCACTAACCTGCACCACGCGCTGGCGCTGGCCAGCCGGTTCCTGCGTCGGCATCCCAACGCTGCGCCGGTAGTCCTCATCGTCACCGATGGCGAGCCGACAGCGCATCTCGAACGCTTCGACAAGAATGGGCCATCTGTGTTTTTTGATTACCCGCCGCACCCGAGGACCATTGCGCACACGGTGAAGGGCTTCGACGAGATCGCCAGGCTCGGGGCGCAGGTGACCATCTTCCGGCTGGGTAGCGATCCCGGTTTGGCGCGATTCATCGACCAGGTTGCCCGCCGGGTGGGTGGACGTGTGGTGGTGCCCGACTTGGACGGGCTGGGTGCCGCGGTGGTCGGTGACTACCTGAGCGCGAAACGTCGCCGCTGACCGAAGTGTTTAGGCGGCGCCTCTGCGTTTCCTTCGCTTCACATGGACGCTTCCCCATAATGAGAAGCCTCGAATCAGCACACACGGCGCACCGGGCGAACCACCTGCGGCCACGGTCCGGTCGAAGATGCCCATCACACCGACACCGCGTAGATCTACGTTGATCTCAGGGGGTATGACGATCGTCTGCCCACCCATGATCGAGTAGGAACGGATATCTACTTCGGGGGAGGTGAAGTCCGCGTAGCGCAAGTCGATGACGCCGCCACCCCACAGGGCGAACGTGGTCAGCCGATGAGGCACGTTCCAGCGGCCGCGCCGTTCAAAACCGCTCAAGATCGCCAGCAGCAACGTCGAGGGAGCGGGATGACACAAACCGCCCTGACTGTGGGTCGCAGCTCCGGGAAGATCGGCAGACAGCCGATAGATGTCATCGTAGGTCTGCGCGGCGTAAGCCTTAGACAGCCGTTCTTCGTACTCATTGAGTTGCAGCTCTCCCGACGCGGCAGCATCGGTCAGTAGCTGCGCGAGCTGAATTCGGTCGGTATCGGCGGCATGATTCGACCCGGGCCGCGGCGCAGGGGTGTTCACCGCAGCCTCTCAGTCTTCGCCCAAGAGCCCATCGCCATCAAGCGTACGACGAACACCGGAACATGCAAGGAACTTAGCCAAACTTTTGAGGGTTATCCCACCCAACTGGGCCGGCGTTTCTCAAGGAATGCCATTATTCCTTCCCGCGCTTCGTCGGAGACAAACAGCGCCGCAGACTTTTGGGTCAATGTCTCAGCCTGCCGATCGAAATCATCCAGGATTGATGCCGTCGTCAGTGCTTTGGACTCCGACAGGCCCTGCGGTGAACCCAGGGCGATTGCGGATGCCAATTCGGTGACTGTTGCTGCCACGTCATCGGATGCCACGGTGATGAGCCCCATCTCAGCGGCCGCGGCGGTGCCGAACTTTTCGCCGGTGACGAAGTAGCGGCCGGCGGCGCGCGCCGTCATCTTCGGCAGCAGAGTCAACGAGATGATTGACGGCGCAACCCCTATGCGTGCCTCGCTGAGCGCGAACGTGCAGGAGTTCCCGCCGACGACGATGTCGCATGCGCCGACCAGGCCCAAACCGCCGGCCCTGACATGCCCGTCGATTGCCGCGATGACGGGCAGTGGCGACTCGAGGATCCGGCGCAGCAGACGGGTCATCTCCCGCGCGCGCTCCGCCGCCAAAGCGGCAGGGTCACTGGCACGTCCATCTGATGGCGTCTCGCTGAGGTCAGCCCCCGCGCAGAAGGTTCCGCCAGTGTGGTCGAGAACTACCACGCGCACGGCCTTCTCGGCTGACGCCCGCGTCAACCCTTCGTGCAATTGTTCCACCAATGCCGTGGATAGCGCATTGCGATTCCGCGGCGAATCCAGCGTGAGCCGCGCAACCGGACCATCGGCGCGGTAGCGGACCAGTGTTTCCATCAGTACGACCGGGGGAGGCCCAGGGACGTCTGAGCCACGAAGTTAAGGATCATTTCTCG
>JBMYXJ010000265.1:0-4563 GCA_049608285.1 Mycobacterium sp.
CTCCTCTCGTAGTGGTCCGCGCAGGGCGTCGGTGACTTGTGCTCGCCAGGATGCGACCTCAGCGGCGACCGAGACATCCCCGCGGCCGCGGCTCCCACCCGGGCCGGCGGCACCCGGTTCAAAGTCGGCGAGCCGGGCGAAGTTGAGTATGTAGCGCAGTTTGCGCAGTTCCTCGCTGCTGAGAACGTCCGGGGCGTCGAGGCTGTGCCGGACGATCCGGTTCTCCATCCTTTGCAGCAACAGGTTTGGTTCGACTGCCAGAAGGTCGGGGGTGTCTGCAGCGTCGGTCGGCACAGACTCACGGTAGCGGTTTTCGGGCGTTATCGGTGTCGGCATCGCCCGTCAGACTCGGAAACCCTTGCGCCGGTAAAGCGTTCCGATTGCCAGCAGTATCAGGCGCATCAGCCTGGCGGCCAGGATCGCAGTGGCCGGCACGGGCGACGCCGCGGCCTGCTTGCTGGCTACCCGGCGATGTGTCAGCCGCCGGTGACGGCGGCGTAGGCGGTATTGAATTCCTCGGCCTTCTCGTCGGTGAGCATCGCCCAGGCCTTGGCCCTGTCCAGAATCTCTTGGGGCGGGTTGATCAGCGGATTGCTGGCCGCGGCCGGGGCGATCTTCTCGAGTTCTTCGGTCATCCCCGACAACACCGGCACGAACTGGACGAATGCCACCAGCTTCGCGTAGTTCGCCCGGTCGTAGACGTAGTTGATCCACGCTTCGGCCGCCTGCTGGTTCCGAGTGGAGTAGGGAATCACCATCGTGTCGACGAAGGTGGTCCCGCCCGCCTCTGGAACGACGAACTGGAGGTCAGGGTTCTCGGCTTGCAGCTGTACAATATCGCCCGAATATGCCTGTGCCACAGCGATATTACCGGCGGTGAGTTCTTGGGCGTAGTCATTGCCGGTAAATCTGCGGATCTGGCCCTTGTCGTTCTGTTCACGGACGAGGTCGATCGCTTGCTGGACACCCTCGGTGCTTGGGCTCTCGGGGGTGTTTCCTTGCGAGAGCATGATCATCCCGAGGCCGTCCTGCGCGTCGGAGAACAGGCTGACCTGGCCCTTGAACGTAGGATCCCAGAGGTCATCGACTGTGTTGATGTCGCGGCCCGTTGCCGCGCGGTTGTAGGCGATCCCTACCAGGCCAGACATGTATGGCGCGCTGAACTTGCGTCCTGGATCGACGCTGGCTTCGATCAGGTCCGGGCGGAGGTTCTCCTTGTTGGGTACGTTCTCGTCGCTGATGTCGTTTAGCCAGCCGAGCCGGTGCAACCGCACCGCCATGAACGTCGTCGGTACCACTAGGTCGGCGCCGATGTCGCGCTTACGTGACAACGGTTCCTTGACTTTGGCGAACCACTGTTCGTTGTCGTTGAAGTCTTCCTTGTAGTCGACGGTGACGCCGGACGCGGTCTGGAATGCTGCGATGAATCCGTCGGCCATGTAGAGCGGCCAGTTCGAGATACGCAGGATGCCGCTGGCGGGACCACCCTGCCCATTGGGCGAACTCGACGTGTCGGTACCTGAACCGCAGGCGGCGAGGAACGACGAGCCCAGCGTCAATGCAGCGGCGGCCGCGGCGCTACCGCCGATGAAGCTCCGCCGAGAGGTCCGGCTCGCGTTCGGTTGCGGCATCAGCTGGGGGTTGATCTGGGAGGGATCACCACGGGACATGGCGTATGTGCCTTTCGTCTCAGGGTGGCCTGGCCGCCGGGTTCGGTTGTGACATCGGCGGGTGGCCCGGGCCCGATGACCTACTTGTCGAGTACCTGGGCAGATTCGAGCGCCTCGCGCTGGATACGGTCGAACTGGGCGCCCATCGCTTCGGCTAATGCCGTCGCGCCCGAGAGAGGCCGCACCATCACCATGAAGTCGTCGATCAGGCCGTCGTCGTTGAGGTGCAGGAAGTCGCATCCGGTGACCGTCTTGCCGTCGACCGTTGCCTCGAACACCAAGGCGTGGTCACGGCCGTTGACATCGGCGATCTCGCGGATGTAGCGAAAATCTCCGAACACGCGCATCACGCCACGCAGGATCGCCGCAGTGATGAGTTTGCCCGGGTAGGGCTTGAAGGCGACGGGACTGGTGAACACGACGTCGTCGGCCAACAAGGCTTCGATTCCGGCTTCGTCGCGGGCTTCGACAGCTTTGCGGAAGGGATGCATACGGAAAGTATGCATATCTGCCTCCAGTCTGGTTGGAGACTGGCAGTGCTGCCCCCGGTATCGGAGCCGCGCGTGAGGATCGTCACCCAGCATCCAAGCCGTGATGGATCACTGCTATTGGATAGCCAGGTCGAGTGCCGGTAAGTGATTCTGGCAAAAGGCTGGGTAATTCCTGGCCGGCATATTGCGACGGGTAGCAGATTAATGGAGAGCAGCTCAGGCGGCCCTGCCGACGTGCACTGCCAGGTGGTCAGACCGGAGTTGGGTCAGCTGCGAGGGTCAAAAGGTAAACCGCCCTGATCCCGGCATGAATTTGCTGAGGAAACTCAATCGTCCTCGACGTGAATTTATGCGACAATAGCGGGCGTTGCTTCGGTTATTCGTCGGTCCATGTCGCTTCGAGAGGAGGCTATGACGGTGCAGGGTTTTCGCTCCGCAA
Source organism: Mycobacterium sp. (assembly GCA_049608285.1). Classification (GTDB taxonomy): domain Bacteria; phylum Actinomycetota; class Actinomycetes; order Mycobacteriales; family Mycobacteriaceae; genus Mycobacterium. Next base: position 2,601 of record JBMYXJ010000265.1, read on the forward strand.
CGGGCGTCCTAGTGCTTTCCACAGCGCTCTTGATCGGTAGTGCAGGCGGGGCAACCGCCGTGGCAGACACTGGCGGCAGCGATTCGAGTTCGACGTCATCGAGCGCGGACAGTTCTGGTGCCGACAGTTCGGGCGCTGACAGTTCCGGCGCCGACAGTTCCAGCGCTGAAAGCTCTTCCGGCGATGCTTCCGATGGCCTTCGCGATTCCGACCCGACATCGCACAGCGAGGCCGAATCCACGCTTTCCCAAGATGACGATTCAGCAGAATCGCTGGCCGCTGACGAAGCCATTGATGAGGCGCTGGCCGCCGAGGAAGCTGACGAGTCGCCAGTTGTCGTCGAGGAGGCCGTCGCTGTCAGCGAGGTCGAGGATGCAGGTGCTGCTGGCGAAGTCGATGCCCTCGTCGCGGCAGAGCATATCGAAGATGAATCGGCGGCGGATACGCTGGCGACGGCCGCTGAACCTGCCGCCGCCGAAGCTGCCGCGCCCGCGCCCGAGCCCGTCGTTTCCGTGTCGGGGTCGAATAGTCGCAAGGGGGGCAGCGTGGCTGCTCTGTCGACTGAGCCGACGTCGGCCTCGGATGAATCGCTGACCGCGCCTGTTGCCGGCGCTGGCCCCTACGACACGCTGACCGGTCAAGATATGCTTGCCGGCGAGCTTGAACCCGCCTCGTTTGTTGATCCAGCCCCATTGACCACAATGGTCAGGACCCTAGAAACAGTGGTCGCCTCATTGGGCAATGCAGCTGCCGCTATTCCACCCGTGATTTGGGCGCTGCCCTTCTCGGAGACCCCCATTTCCGATGTAGTCGCGCTGCTGGAGACCGTCCTGGATTCGGTGACGCAGTCAGCGGCCGCTGTCGCTCAGCTGCCCAGGAACTTCGTCGCACTGCTCGGCGTGCCCACTGTCGGCGCCTATACGGCAGTGGCAAGCGAGACATCCGGCCACCAACTGCCCCCGATGATGGATGCAAGAATCGCGGCTGCGATTCCAGCGGGAGCTCCAACGTTGCTGGGAATGGCACCGACGCAGACATCCGACCACCCGGTCCTCGCTAGTTCGGGATTCGCGACGCTTGGCCCGACGGCGCTCGCCGCTCTCGCTGCGCCCATCCAGAGCGTTCCCGCGCCGATACCCGCTCTGACGGGCGAATACGAATCGATCTTCGATCGGGCATTTGGTGCGTTGTTAGTGCCGCTGTCGCTGTGGGCATTGGCCACAGGTGCTCTTCCTGGCCTTGTCGGCTTGTTTGTCGTCTTCGGCGCTGGCACCCGGGTTGGATACCGGCAGGCCAAAGCCGGGTTTGCGTTGAAGATGGCTGGCATCTCACGCTTCGCGGGACCGGGCCCCTTGGGTGTGGTGAGATCCGGCTCGATCATCGCCGTTCACCAGAAGGGCGTGCGGGCCAAGAGCCCTCGTTGGTCACGTCTCGGCGATCAGGCAGCCTGAACCGTCGTTTCCCGGCTGGGCCACTGAGGACCGCGCCCAAAGGAATTGTAGATTCAGCTATCGGACTTGTGGCTGACGCTCGTTCGCTTGGTGGGTATTGCCCCCGCTAGTCCTTCGAGGACCGCCCCTTGGCTGGTTTTTCCGTGGGCGGATGCTCTGAACTGCCACGATTTGCGAATCGCCCAAGTGCGGACACCCCTGGGACGGAGGAGGCCGCCTTGTAGAGGTCATTTCCCGTCGCGACGAGTGCTTCCAGTTGGGGCAGCAGTGAATCCAGGGTCCGGATCATCGGATCTGCGAGCGCGAGGTAGCGCTCGGCTCGATCGATCGCCGTGTTGAGTCGCTCGGTGGCACTCGCCAGGTTCACGATGAGATCCGGCATTTCAGAAGCGAGTTTGATCGACGCGGGTGGTATCCGCATGGCACTGCTAGCAGCGAGTTGTGCCGATTCGGCCGCGGCCTGCGCCGCGGCCTTAATGTCCTTGGGGCTCGGGACCTTCTGGCTCGCCATA
>JBMYXJ010000266.1:0-4560 GCA_049608285.1 Mycobacterium sp.
GACGTGGGCAGTCGACATGGCGGCCGACACCAGGTCGTGGTTGCGGCCGGGCTGGGTGTCGATCCTGCTCAGCCCGGCAACGTCGACCTGGGCGCCCATCTCGTCACGATCCGACAGCTGACCCTTCCTGCCCGCATGTCCTGGCAACAGCGTCGAAGACCATCTGGTCTGGACCACTATTCCTATCGATTACGCTGTCTGACCAGGAGGAACCACTGTCGTAACTGGCTGACCGCAGTCAGCGGGTTCGCCACAGCAGCTATCATCGCGGTACCTTCACACGCCGATACGACGATCATCGTGGACGGCGCTGCGGGCAACAGTCCGAACAATGGTTCCTAACCGCCCCGTCTATATCCCGCCGCATGTGGGCGGCACCGCAGTCCGAGCCGAAGAACCCCGCGATCGGGTGGTGCTTCTCCTCAATGGCGGTGACGACTTTCTCGGCGTAGGGGAAGCACTCCGACCGGAGTCGGGTGGCCAGTCCGCTGTGCTCCCACAGCTGGTCGTCCTTGTGGTGGAGGTCTTCGACGAGCGCGGTGACGGCCTTGTGCCGCGTCGTGGCGTTGAGCAAGACGTTGAACGCCCGTTTGACCACCAGGCGGTCGAACCCGTCGATGGCGTACTGGTCCGTTAAAATCACCGCCGTGAGACGACGCATCTTCATGGCCGGCGCCGTAGCGGCGGCAGCAGCGGTCCCGTTGGCCACAGCCTGCTCCAAAGAGGGAGGCACCAGTCAGCCGAGCGGGACCGCGCCCCAGGGGGGCGAACCGGGAACACTGCTCGGCAAGGAACGGATCGACACCTCCATCACCGGCGCGCAGGCCTGGAAGGTCCGCTACGCCTCCCGAGACGCTAACGACACCCCGACCGAGTCCAGCGGCCTGGTTATCGCCCCGGAAGGCCGCGGCGATAACCGTCCGATTCTCATCTGGTGTCACGGAACGACCGGACTCGGCGACGCAGCATGCCCCTCGGCACAGCCCGACCCGGCCCGCGAACTCATCACCTACTTCACCCCGCAGTCCACCCAGCAGATCGACTACGGGGTACCTGGGCTGCAGGGGTTTATCGATGACGGCTGGGTGGTGTGCGCCAGCGATTACCAGGGTCTGGGGACTCCCGGGATGCACCAGTACCTGCTCAACCGGACCAACGCCCGCGACGCGGTCAACAGCGCCCACGCCGCCCGCAGCATGGACCTCGGCGCGGGCACCACTTTGGGCTGTGCGGGCTGGTCGCAGGGCGGCGGGGCCGCAGCAGCGGTCGCCGAACTCGACCCGTCCGATTATCTCGATTTGAGGCTGATCGGCACGGTGACGATGTCGCCGGGTGTCAGCAAGATCGCCATCAACAGCAAGCTGGGCCCGATGCCGGCGCTGACCGACAACAAGTTGACGCCACCGTCCTACATCGTGATGATTCTGGCCGGAATCCAAGCCGCAAACCCGTCGAAACTGGCGCTGTCGGACGTGTTCACCCCGCTGGGGTTGGAGATTCTGGAGCAGGCCTGGGAGATCCAGCCCACCCACCACCTCAACGACACCGTGGCCCGACTGTTCCGGCTCAAGGGCCCGATTCTGAACTCGCCTTTGAAGAATTTCGACCAGTGGAAGTCCCTCATCGAGGCGGGCTCGGCGGCCAACCGCAAACCTATCGCCCCGGTGCTGGTGTGCGTCGACTCCTTCGACGGCGGGACGGTGGTTCCGGTGCCGTGGCAGACGGACTATGTCAACGCGGTGAAATCCTTCGGCGGTAGCGTCGAAGTTCGCGACTACCCGAAGGACGATCACTTCGCGCTGCCGGCGGCCTGCGTCGGCGGCGCCCGGGAGTGGCTCAACGGGCTCAAGTAGCGGGAAAAATCCAGGCTAGTCCCGGACGAATGGCACCTCGGCACCGGGCGCCAATACGACGTACATTCGGCGCCACGGGTCGCCATCCTGCAACTGCCATTGGTGGCCGGAACCCTCGGTGTCTTCGGCGAGGAGGACGTCGCCAGGCCGCAGCGTGAACTCTTCGCCACCGCGCGTGGTGAACAGCAGTGTCCCGGCAAGGGTCACGACCAACTGGCGGACCGGTGCGTTGTGCCAGGTCAGCGCTCCACCGCCGGCGGTCTCCTCGACGGTGAGATGGGCAGCCGACATGGCTACTGACACCAGGTCGTCGTTGCGGCCAGGCTGCATATCGATCTTCCCGAGCTCGACGTGGGAGGCGCCGTCCTTGCCCGTCCATAATCGAACGCATCGGATCATTTCGGCCTCCTGTCGCTGCCCCGCCTCTAGCGTGGAAGATCATGTCGATGGCAACGGTAATCGTGTCGGTCATGCTCGTGGCGCTCTTCTTGTTCGCCGCCTCGATCAAGTTGTTGGGAGTCAGGCAGTCGCTGGCGGTCCGTGACCACCTGAAGATCTCCCCTGCCCTGTGGCGTCTTATCGGACTCCTTGAGCTCGCTGGTGTCGCAGGGGTGGTGATGGGGTTGAGGTGGCCGGTGCTCGGAATCGCCGCGGCTGTAGGCCTCGCGCTGTTGTCGGTGGGGGCCATCGTCAGTCACGTCCGATCCTCCGACGGTGTCGGTGACACGGCGCCCGCTGTGATCGGGCTGGGCCTTGCTGTGACCACCGTGGTGCTGCACTCCGTGTAACGCTGTGAGGCAGCCATCACACCAGGTGGAGATGGTGGGGTAGCTAACCACGGCTATCGTAGACAGTTGTCTACGAAGGGGCTTACGCTCGGGTCATGGCCGCCCGCACGCACAGCGCAGACCCTCGCGCCGAACGCGTCCGCGCCAAATTGCGCGACGCGGCGTTCGCCCTGGCTCACGAACGTCCGGTGGACGAGCTCACTGTCAGTGACCTGGTCGCGCGGGCCGGGGTTAGCCGCCAGGTCTTTTATCAGCACTTCGCCGATCGCGACGACGCTGTTGCGACAGCGTTCACCGTGGTGTTCGCCGCGGCGACCGCCGGCATCGACGGCGATCCGCGAACGCGCATCATGCGGATCTTCGAACTCGCGGCCGAACACCGCGCGATGTACCGAAACGTGGTCCCGAGCGCAGTGACTCAGCGGGTGGTCGCGGCGTTCCGCGCCGAACTCCTTCCGGCTTGCGAGCAGTTGGCCGCCCGCGCGATGCCGGCGGTCGGGGCTACCAGTGGCCTGGAACCGGAAGCGGTCAGCCGCTTCTTGGTGGGCGGATTCCAAGAGGTACTGCGGTCCTGGATGGAAGACGCCCGCGAATCCGACCAATCCACTGACCTTCTCGGCCGGGTGACCGCCGCGCTCGACACCGTCGACGCGCTGTTGGGCCGCCCCGCCGTCGCAGACTGAAGCGGAAAGGATCAACTATGGGTAAGCATTACGCACCTCAGACGGAGAAATCCGACAACCGTCCATCGCGCATGGATATTCGCAACATGGCATTGGTCATGGCGGCGTTGGCGGTGTTCGTGATCGCAATGATTGCCAGCTACTCGGGTGCCTTCGCCAAGCCGACGTTGCACCATTTGGCCGTCGCTGTGGCGGGCCCCCAGCAACTCGTCGAGGGTGTCCGGGGGCAGGAAACCCTCAGCGTCACGCAGGTGGCTGATGCGGCCGCTGCCCATGAACAGGTCTTTCAACGCAAGGCCGACGCCGCGTTCGTCGTCGATGCACCCGGACAACTGGACATCTACGTCGCGGGTGGTGGTGGCCGAAGTGTGGCCAGCGCCGCCGAGACGGTCGGGCGCGGCATCGCCGCCAACGCCGGACTGACCGCCGACGTCACCGATGTCGCTCCTACCACCGCCGCCGACCCGCAGGGCACCGTGGTGTTCTACGCCATCATCTTCCTGTCGATCGGCGCGTCGGTAGGCGCCACGATCTTCGGACGCATGATGGGCAGCGTGCGCAAACCCGCGACGCTGGCATGGCGCACGCTGAGCCTCGCTGTGTACTCCGCTGTGCTGGCTGCCGGCGTCACCCTGTACGTCGACGCAGTCCTGGATGCGCTCACCGCGCACACCTGGCAGCTGTTCGGGGGGCTGTTTCTCTACGCGATGGCTGTTGGCAGCGCGGTCACCGGCGTGGCCGCCGCTTTCGGCACCGTCGCCTCGGGCGCACTCACGGCCTTTCTGGTGATCATCGGTAACGCCGCCGCTGCTGGGCCGGTCGGCAAGCCACTGCTGACCGGTTTCTATACGACGTTCAATGCGATCGTGCCGCAGGGTTCCGGCGTGGCGTTGCTGCGCAGTGTGGAGTATTTCGGCGGCAATGCAGCGCTGACTCCACTCGTCACGTTGGTGGCCTGGGCGGCGGCCGGGTGCGCGCTGGCCGTTGGCGCCACCCTGATCCGGTCCGGCGGGTTTCGCGCGATGCTGAATTATCCGCCGGGCCAAGGAGATAGCAATCGGCCAGCATTAAGGCCCGGGGTCCTGTCAGCTGCCGACTGACGCCGTAGACTTCTCATGTGGCGTTCAGCGGGGACGACCTAGGGCACCTGCGATGGTGCGCGGATCTCGCGCGCATCGCGCTGTTCCACTCCTTCGGGGATTCCAGTGACGTTGCCGTAGGTATACAGACGAACGG
>JBMYXJ010000267.1:0-4558 GCA_049608285.1 Mycobacterium sp.
GGCATTCGGGCCGGGTTGCTATGGCGCGCAGGGTATCCAGGGCGCTGACGTTGCCTGAGCCCTCCCATATGCCCATCAGTGGGGCCTCCCGGTACAGCCTCGGCATCCCCGAGTCCTCGGCATAGCCGTTTCCGCCGAGACACTCCATCGCCTCGGCGGCATGCGGGGTCGCGCGCTTGCATACCCAGTACTTGGCCGCCGCCAGGCCGATCCTGCGCAGCAGGGACTCACGGTCGTCGCCGCGTACCGCCGCGTCGGTGGCGCCCGCCATTCTCATCGCGAGCATGGTTGCGGCCTCCGCCTCGATGGCGAGGTCGGCAAGTACGTTGCGCATAAGGGGCTGATCGATCAGATAGGAGCCGAACGCTTTGCGGTGTTGGGCATGGTGGGTGGCGCGCATCAATCCGGTGCGCATGCTGGTTGCACTGCCCAAGGTGCAGTCCAACCGCGTCAGGTTGACCATCTCGATAATCGTTGGAACGCCGCGACCCTCCTCGCCCACCAGCCAGGCCGTGGCGTCGTCGTATTCAACCTCGCTGGAGGCGTTGGCGTGGTTGCCCAATTTGTCTTTGAGGCGCTGCAGCTGCATCCGGTTACGGCTCCCGTCGGGCAACACCCGGGGCAGGAAGAAACAGCTGAGGCCGCCGGGCGCCTGGGCAAGGACGAGAAAGATGTCGCACATTGGCGCTGAGGTGAACCACTTGTGTCCGGTGAGCCGATAACTGCCGTCACTGTTGGGCGTGGCCGCGGTGGTGCCGGCCCGCACGTCGGAGCCGCCCTGTTTCTCGGTCATCGACATCCCCGCGGTGAGCCCGGCTTTGGTCGTGGGCACGGCGAGGTCGGGGTCGTAGCTCCGACTGGTCAGCAGCGGCTCGTAGATCGCGGCGAGGTCAGGATTGTGGCGTAGCGCGGGCACTACGGCGTAGGTCATCGAGATTGGGCACATGTGGCCTGGTTCCGGTGTCCACACCGATGTTTTGGCTGCCCGCACCACGTGGGCTCCCGGTCGATCGTCAGCCCACGGTGCGGCGTGCAACCCGTGGCCCACCGCCACGGTCATCAACTCGTGGTAGGCCGGGTCGTACTCGACCTCGTCTATCCGGTGGCCATGACGGTCGTGGGTGCGCAGGATCGGCCGGTTGCGATCGGCCAACTCACCCCACCGCTGGGCACGCCGGCTACCTGCGAGAGCCCCCAGTTCGGTGACCTCGTCGGCGCCCCATTGCCCGCCCTCCCGGACTAGCGCCTCGGCGAGCATCGGAGAGGTGGCCGAGTTGTAGTCCTCTAGCGGAGGGGCCTGGTTGGTAACGACATGGGTGTCCGACATGGGCACGATATTACATCATGTGCACAATCGCGCAATATATGTAATACGGGTTATCGGGTGCACAACTCGGCAAGCTTGTCTCGGGTTTTCTCGGCATCGCGTAGCCGTGCATCCTGGGCCGGATCGGCGTTGGGCACCCCGGCGAGCAAGTTGATCCCGATTACACGCAGCGTGGTGCCGAAGGAGCGGGCGGCCTCGGCCAGATCCTCCGGGGTACCGGGTTCGATTTGACTCAACAAATAGTCGCCGCCGCCGAGCATCGCCAGCCGAGCATTGGCTGCCACTGCCTCCACCGCTGCCGGATCGGACCCGAGAGTTGTGTTGGTCTGCAGTTGCACGGCCACTGCAACCACCTGAGCGGCATCGCAGACGCGTTGTTTGACGTCCCCGAGCTCAGCGACCTCGGCCGCGTCGCCGGGCTCAGCGCCCTGGGCCGCGTCGCCAGACGGCGCGCCCTGAGCCGCAGAGGGTTCCTCCGGCGTACGTGCCAATGCCCACACCGCCAGCCCGACGGCGATCAGGGCAATCACCAGCGTTATCGCAGTGAGGGGTGAGCTGGTACGAGCGAACTTCTGCGGGACTCGCGACACCGTCGGTTCGGCGGGCACTTCCGCGGATAAATCGGGCAGATCTTTGTCTTTGTCTTCGCTATCAGCCACCAGGCGATGGTAATGGCCATGGCGTCGAGGGTTTACGGTTTACGGGGATGTCCGATGCAGCGTATCGGCGGCCGGATCGTCACCTGTAGATGCCGAATCGTCACCTATAGATTCCGTACCCGTTGCCTCAAGGCAAGAGGTCCGGGGCGCGACCCTCGAGCCGCCGTTCGGCGTCGCGCCGGATGCCCGGGTGTGGGCGTTGTCCGACGGGACGGTCACCGCGCGGTTCCTTCGGTTGTCAAGACCAAGGGCGCCCCAGCGCCTGACGGCAGCCGTCGCACGTTTCCACAAGCCACGGCCGTCCAACCATGCGATCACGCTGATCACCGCCGCAGCCAGTGCCCACCCGAGCAGCAGGTCGATCACGTAGTGCTCGGCGCTGTAGACCAGGGTGAACGCCATCGCCAACGGATAGGCCACCAGCAGTGGTCGCCACGCGCGGTGCACCCGACGCCACAGAAACACCGCCAGGGCAGCCGACATCCCGGCGTGCAGCGACGGGATTGCCGCAACCAGGTTGACGCTGGCCTGCCCCTGATCGAGCAGGGCACTGGCCGAGTGCAGATTCAGCTTGCGCCAGCCGCGCCCCACGATGCGCTCGATCCAATCGTGGGCACCGTCCTGGCTGGTCTGCATGGCGCCCAGCACTCCGCCGTCGGATACGGTGCGCGCGGATCTGAACATGCACCGGGGCCCCGACGGCCCACCGGCGACGTTAGCGGCCGTACACCGCGCCGCGGCCCACGGTGGTGCGGCGGGCAGCAGCACGTAGACGACCAGCGCGGCGAGATTCAAGCTGACGAACAACTTGACGAACGCTTTCCACTCATCACGGTCACGTAGCCACAGAATGCCGGCGATAACGTAGGGCAAGATGAAGAATGACATGTAGACGCTGCTGATCACCACCTCCCACCAGGGCGGATGTCGCATCTTCAAATGTTCCTGCAGCCAGACCGTCGGCATGGTTCCAAAGAACATCAACCGGTCCATGTCGGCCTGCCAGTGCCACAACGTGGGCCGTCCAACGAGGGTGGCCGCCCCCCGACTCAGGTCGTAGGCGATCAGGACAAGCGCGAACGGCAGCCAGTCACGCACGACATAGAGCACCCGCCGGCCCTGGCCAATGCTGGCCGCGGCCAAACCGGTGCAGATGTAGAGCAGCACCAGCTCACGGTTGAACGCGAAACCCTCGGTGACCGTACGCCAGACCACGACGGTCGCCCACAGCACCACGGCCACCCACCGCGTGACGCGCAGCCACTCGACGCGCCTGGCACGCACATCCGGCAGCGGGGTCTCCTCGACGTGCGTCAGCGCAATCGACGACTGGTCAAGTGCGGACACATCGGCCTTTCCACGCGGGCGAACCAGGAACACCCCGCGATAGCCTAATTAACCTCCGACCATCCCGTCGTTCAAGGTCAGTTCGGCTACCGAAGTGTTACCCAACGGCGGATCAGCCGACGTGCTCGCGCAGGAAGGCGATGTCGTCTTTGCGTCCCGCCTCGGCGGTCTCACAGATGACCGGCGCATCGGCGGCCCTGACCACCGCAGCCAGTAGCTGCGGATCGATCTGGCCGGCCCCGAAGTTTGCGTGCCGGTCTGCCCCCGAGCCGGCGGCATCGCGGGAGTCGTTGCAATGCACCAAGTCGATGTGGCCGGTGATCGCAATGATCCGCTCTACAGCGTCGACCAGCGCCTCACCTGCTGCCCAGGCGTGGCAGGTATCCAGGCAAAACCCGATGCCCATGTCGCCGATGTGGTCCCACAGCCGAGCGATGGTGTCGAAGTGTCGGGCCATCGCATGATCGCCGCCGGCTGTGTTCTCAAGGTAGACGGGCACGTCGGTTCGAAGGCTGGCCAGCGCCTTGACCCAGCGCTGAAACCCAGCGTCCATGTCGTTATCGTCGGCGTGGCCACCGTGCACGATGACGGCGGTGGCATTGATCGCCGACGCCGCGTCGCAGGTGTCCTGCAGAATCTTGCGCGACGGAATCCGGACCCGGTTGTTGGCCGATGCGACATTGATCAGATACGGCGCATGCACATAGACCGGCACGCCGGAGGACTTCAATGTGTCGGCGTCTTCACGCGGCGGCGGTTTCTTCCAACTCTGCGGGTTGCCGAGGAAGAATTGCACCACGTCGGCGCCGTCAGCCTGGGCCGCCGCCAGGGGATCATCACCATTGACATGGGAACCGATGAGCACGGCGTCGATTCTAGGCACGCGGCCCGGCGGCCTCATCGGGCCCCACCACCGGTCCCGTCGCGAACGTGAAGGTGCCCGCACACCCGAGCCCGAACGTGAAGGTGCGAGCACACCCGGCGGACAGGACGCTGGCGACAGCACGCCTGGCGGCCAGCACACGACCGAGCGCAAGCACGAAAAAGCCCCCGCCCAGGGGGCGGAGGCTTCTCCGTTGATCGAGACTGCTGGTCTGGCCTACCGGTAATCCGAATAGCCGTAGTCGTCCAACGGCACGGCGGCTCCGGTGGCCTGGCCGAAGTCCGGGCTGTAGTACTGATCCTCGTAGGAGGGGATCGTGTAGGCGGCGGCACGCGCCTCCTC
>JBMYXJ010000268.1:0-4555 GCA_049608285.1 Mycobacterium sp.
CCGTCGGTCAGTCGACGCACTACTGACGCGACACCGTCGACCTCACCGGCGATGACCGTCGAAGACGGCGAGTTGATCACCGCCACCTCCAGCCAGCCCGGCGTCCTTGCCGCCAGTGCCGCCACCGTGCCCGCACTCACACCGACAATCGCCATGCCGTAGCGTCCTGCGATGCCTTCTACGACCGCCGCACGGGCGGTGACAACGCCGACCGCATCGCTGAGTCGAACCGCGCCCGCGACGTACGCTGCGGCAATCTCGCCGAGGCTGTGGCCGATGGTCATCTGCGGGTGCACACCGAGCGACTGCCACACTCGCGCCAATGCGACCGCATGCGTGAATTGCGCAGCCTGAGTTTGGGCTTGGGTCCAGCCCTCGCCATCACCCGTTAGGTAGGCCACCGGTGATCGTGATCCCGCAGCGGTGAATGCGTCTTCGCAACTGTTTGCCTCGACACGATAGGCGCCGAGGCGGTGGTATGCCTCGCTGCCCATTCCCGGCCAATGGTTACCTTGCCCGGGGAACACGAAAGCGGTTCGCGGTGCCGAGTCGCGCTCTGAATGCGTCACCCTGGGGTGCTCGACTGCGGCCTCAAGTGCACGTAGCCCGGAGAAGAGTTCGTCTTGATCTGCCGCTCGAACCACAGCGCGGCAACGGCGGATTCGTCTCGTGTGCAGCAAGGTCGACGAGACCGAATCAACAGACGGGCTTAGTTTCAGATATCTCAGGATCGCTGCCGCGTCCTGAGCAATGAGGGAGCCTTCGTGCGCAGTTAGCAGCACCGGGATCCGGCCATCGGGTAGGCCATCAGGAACTTGGCCGTGTGCAGTCATGCGACCATCTCCGGGCACGCGATGACAAGGTGGGCGTTGGTGCCGCTCACCCCGGACGCTGAGACTGCGGCGACCCGCCTGCCATCGATGGCAGGCCACGGTGTCAATGCGCGCGCCAGCCGTAAGCCTTGTTTTTCCCAGTCGATTTCGCCACTTGCGTCAACGCAGTGCAACGTGGGTGGAACTGCCGCGTGCTCCGCAGCAACGAGAACCTTGGCCAGCCCGAGTGCCCCGGCGGCTGCCTGTGCGTGTCCCAGGTTGGATTTCACCGATCCCAGCGCTGCGCCGGTGCCCGAGGGCGCACTTCCATAGGTCCGTGCCAAAGATTGCAGTTCAGCGCGATCACCCAGACGGGTACCGGTGCCATGGCCCTCCACCATGCCGACCTTGTCAGGCGAGACTCCGGCGACCCGGAGAGCTCGGCCTAACAGCTGGGTCTGAGCTTGGCCGTTGGGGGCGAGAAGGCTGGCACTCCGGCCGTCCTGGTTCAGGCAACTGGCCAGCACCTCGGCATAGATCCGATGACCTGCGCGTAGAGCCGTCGACCTGCGTTGCAGTACGAACATCGCCGCGCCCTCAGCCCAAATGGTTCCGCTAGCCTGCGCGCTGTAGGGCCGACAGCGGCCGTCGTCGGATAGCGCGTGGTGCTTGGAGAACTCGACGAAATACCCAGGAGACCCCATCACGCACACGCCGCCTGCCAACGCGAGATCGCAGTCACCGGCGCGGAGCGCCTGCACGGCCAGATGAAAAGCAACCAACGCAGAGGCGCACGCAGCATCCACGGTTATCGCCGGGCCAGCCAGATCAAGTATGTGGGCAATTCGTCCAGAGATCACCCCCATAGCGGTGCCGGTCATCAAGTGCCCGGTGCGATCAGAGAACTTCGCCAGGTCTGGCCCGTTTCCAGTGACCGATGCACCGATGTAGCAGCCGACGTCGTGACCGGCGAGACTGTCGGGGTTGATACCGGTGTTCTCCAGCGCCCGCCACGAGACCCGTAAAGCGACCCGCTGTTGTGGGTCAATCGCGACCGCTTCGTGCGGTGAGATACCGAAGAACTCAGGATCAAATTCAGCAGCGCCAGTGAGGAACCCGCCCCTGTTGTGGATCGGCTGGTTTCCGTCGCGCCTCGACTCCGATATCAGTTCGGCGATCGGCCAGCCGCGGTCCTCGGGAAAGGGCGATAGTAGTTCTTGTCCGCCAGACAGCGCCTCCCAATATTTGTCGGGGGTGTCCCTGCCGCCTGGTGCTTCCAACGCCATCCCAGTGATCACCACCGGGTCGTGGTCGTGGATCGGGCTATCAGACATGGCAATGGACGAGCCGACGAAGCGCGTCGACCTGGTCGAATAGGAAGAAGTGGCCGCCGTCAAGTGAGTGCAAGGTGTATCGCCCGGTCGTGTGCACAGCCCACTGGCGCAGTGACTCGATTCCGATGCGTTCGTCGCGGCAACCGCTGATCGCGGTGATGTCGGCCGTGATCGCGTCGTTGGGAGTGCTCCAATATTGGTTCAAGGCAACGTAATCAGCCCGTACCGCTGGAATGAGAAGATCGAGGAACTCGGGGTCTTCCAGCAGACGGGGATCGGTTCCCCCAAGCTCGGTGATGTCGGCAAGTATCGCGTCATCGCTGGTGGGTAGCGGTGCAAAGTCGGCCAGCGTCGAGGGTGCAGCTCCCCCCGACACCCACAACATGGAGATCGCCACACCGTGCCGTTCGGCGACCTTGGCGAACTCGAATGCCACCATGGCGCCCATGCAGTGACCGAGCAACTGAATGTGGCCGAGGTTCTCCCAGGGGCCAGCGTCGAAGAGTCCTTCGGCGAGTTCGGCTATCGTCTGCGCCGCTGGCTCCGACAACCGTCCGGGATGCCGTGGGTACTGCATGACGAACACTTCGGTCCCGTCCGATGCGAAGGCCGACGCGAGTGTGCGATAGGTCGCTGCGTCGCCGCCGGCGTGCGGAAAGACCACCATGGCGCGGATTCCGTCTCGTGTGGGTGACGGGCCCTCTGGCATGGCGCCAAAGGCTGTGCCGGCCGATGCGCCTGTCACGGCCGTGAACCGCCTGATCCAGGGTGAGAAAATGGCGGGAATGATGCGCTGTGGAGTCCGCGTTGCACCGCCGGCGCTGACTGCGCCCTCCACCTCTGCGCTATCCATCGCAGTAACCTCGAGGACCACCTCGGCCACCTGTTCGAGAAGTGGGTCCCGAGAGCGCAACAAGGCGGCAATCGCCGAGATCGTGCGGGCGGCGAAGATGTCGGCGACCATGAGTGGCGGATCGTCGAGCCAAGTCCTGATCCGCGAGACTGCGGTGGTTGCCGTGACGGAATCTCCTCCGGCGCTGAAGAAATCGTCGTCGATGCCCAGATCTGGCTTTCGCAGCAGCTCGGCAACGATGTTTGCCAGTACATACTCCAGCGGCGTCGCCGGCGTACGGGCAGGGTCTGCCGGAATGATCTGCTCCTCGAGAAGCCTTGTCACGGCCACTCGGTCGATCTTTCCGCCCACGGTATAGGGAATGTTTTCCACGAAGGTGATCCGTCGTGGCACCATGTGCTCGGGCGCCAGCTGGGCGACGGCCGCACGAAGATCATCAGGATTCTTCAGCGCATCGGCTGCAACCACTGCCGCCTCGAGCTGCTCGCCGTTACCCGCGGCCACACATGCTGCCACCGCAGCCAGGACGCCCGGGACGCGGCGAAACGCCGCCTCCACGTCACCGAGTTCGACCCGGTACCCGCTGATCTTGACGCGGTTGTCGACGCGGCCGACGAACTCCAGCGTGCCGTCCGGCTGGTAGCGCGCAAGGTCACCGGTTCGGTACCAGGTCATACCGTCGTGCTCGACGAATCGTTGGGCGGTGAGGTCGCTTTGGCCGCGGTACCCACGAGCGACACCCCGACCGCCTATCCACAACTCCCCGGGTACCCAATCAGGGCAGTCAGCACCGAGCGAATTGACGACCCGACATGCGTTGTTCGGCAGCGGCACACCGTAGGGCACCGCAGTCCAGTGCTCGGGAAGGTCGGCGACCTCGCAGATCGTGCCATGCACCGCAGTCTCGGTGGCGCCGCCCAGACCGGCGATACGCAGTCGGGGCGACGCGGCACGCAGACGATGCACCAATGCGGGGAATACCCAGTCACCACCGGTCGGGACTACCCGCAGCGAGGCCAGCTCTCCCGGCCGGGCAACATCGACAAGCATCTCGAGCCATCCGGGTAGAAAGTTGAGCACCGTGACACCGTGGGCTTCAACCAACCGAACCCAGTGATCGGGATTGCGGCGGTCTGCTTCATCGACGACAACGATGGCACCCCCGGCGGTGAGTGTTCCGAAGATGTCGAGAACCGACATGTCGCATTCCAACGCCGAGAGCGCCAGGCACCGGTCGCCCGTTCCGATGTCAAATTGGTTGTTCAGCGATTCGACTGTGTTCATCGCCGCAGAGTGGGAGACTTCGACGCCTTTAGGCTCACCCGTCGAGCCAGAGGTGAACAGAACGTAGGCAAGCGCATCTGGATCAGTTGCAACACTGGCGAAATCGAGTTCGCCACCACTTACAATCGCATCCGATACGGCCATTGTGGGCGGCGCTAGGTCATGGCGCTGCCCACCGCACATCAACGTGTGGCGCACATGGCCACTGGCCAGAATCCGCTTGGTCCGGTCAGCTGGCTGGTCTACGCCGACGGGCAGGTACACCCCGCCGG
>JBMYXJ010000269.1:0-4551 GCA_049608285.1 Mycobacterium sp.
TTGGCGATCGCTGAGCCTCAGAACGGTTGGACTCCAGCTGCGCTCACCAACGCGCCGTGCCCGGTCTTGTCGTTGGTGAATCGCATCCCCTGCTGGCTCGACACGATCGTCCAACCCTGGGCCCGATAGGTTTGATCATCTAGCGTCGTCGGGGCGGCAGCGCCGAGGTTTCCGTCGACCCACGAGCCCGTCCCATCGGTATTGACGCGCACGCCGTGGTAAGGCCCACTGCCATCGGTGTGCTGCTGCCAGCTTGTACCGCTGGTCTGACACCCGACGAACGCCGTCTCCACAATGCACTGGGGGTCTCCGCCAACTGTCTGCACCACGACGTAGTTGTACTGATTGGGGGGAAGCGTCACCACGTCGCCGGCGCCCGGAACGGTCTGAGGTGGCTCCGCGCCCCGGGCGAAACCCGCAGACTGATACGAAACGACGTCGAAGCCGAACTGCTCGAGCGGATCCAGGTCCTCGACTTCACCCGACGGCGTCCAGATCGCCAACGGACGACCGTCTACGACGGTTTGCGCGACATGGGCGTCCGGAGTCCAGGACAAGACCGAGCCCATCGACGAAGCCGACTCGAAGTGATCGAAGTTGACGATTCCGTCGCCGTCCTGCGGCACGCACGCACTCCCAGTGACGGTGTGGCGGGTGCCCGAGTCGGTGCCGGCGTCGCCGCTGCACACCGCGTCCTTCCAGTGGGCCAGAGAACCCGATACCTGCGCCGCTTGGGCTGGTGCCTCCACGGTAGGAGCCGAGTCATTGGCCGCCGAGTCATTGGCCAAGGAATCGGCCGTTTCCGAAGCAGAGGTGCATGCGCCAGCGGCGACTGCCGCTGACAGCAACGCGACAGCCCACCACACGGTGCCTTTGCGCCCGGCCATTGCCATCGCTGTTCCTCCTCTGCGGACTCCCTGTGTGCCCGGTTGGCGTGAATCTAGCCGGGAGCCACCTCACGACCCGGACGACTCGCCGTTCGCGCGCCCGGCAACTGGGGCATCGAGGATATGCATCGTTGGGTAGGCTGCGCCGGAAGGTGCGGGGCGCAATACTTGTGCAGAGCTCCGTCGAACTTGACCGAAACCGACGTCGGGAGTACCACACATGAGCGCCGAGCAGCCGTCCATCATCTACACGCTGACTGACGAGGCGCCTCTACTCGCGACCTACGCCTTCCTGCCGATCGTTCGAACGTTCGCCGACGCTGCCGGCATCGAAATCAAGACCACCGACATCTCCGTGGCGGCGCGCATCCTGGCCGAGTTCGGCGACTATCTGACCGAAGAGCAGCGGGTACCAGACAACCTCGCCGAGCTCGGCATACTGACGCAGCAGCCGGACACCAACATCATCAAGCTGCCGAACATCAGCGCCTCGGTGCCCCAGCTGCTAGCGGCGATCAAGGAGCTGAAGGCTAAGGGCTACGACTTGCCCGACTACCCCGGCGAACCGAAGAACGACCGAGAAAAGGCGATCAAGGATCGCTACGCAAAAACCCTTGGCAGCGCCGTGAACCCGGTGCTACGTGAGGGCAACTCGGACCGACGCGCCCCGAAGGCTGTGAAGGAGTACGCCCGTAAGCATCCGCACACCATGGGCGCCTGGTCGCAGGCCTCCCGCACCCATGTTGCGACCATGAGGCACGGAGACTTCTACCACGGCGAGAAGTCGTTGACGCTGGACCGCGGGCGCAAGGTGAAGATGGAACTGGTCACCGACAGCGGGAAGACGATCGTCCTCAAACCCGAGGTCACGCTGGACGAGGGCGACGTCATCGACAGCATGTTCATGAGCAAGAAGGCCCTCTGCGATTTCTACGAGGAGGAGATGGAGGACGCCTACAAGACCGGGGTGATGTTCTCGCTGCACGTCAAGGCGACGATGATGAAAGTCTCGCACCCCATCGTCTTCGGACACGCGGTCAAGGTCTTCTACAAGGACGCGTTCGCCAAGCATCAGGAACTGTTCGACGAACTCGGAGTCAACGTCAACAACGGGCTGTCCGACCTGTACAGCAAAATCGAATCGCTGCCGGCATCGCTGCACGAGGAGATCATCCACGATCTGCATGCCTGCCACGAACACCGACCTGAGCTGGCCATGGTGGATTCGGCACGCGGCATCTCCAATTTCCACTCGCCCAGTGACGTCATCGTCGACGCTTCGATGCCGGCGATGATCCGGCTGGGCGGCAAGATGTACGGCGCTGACGGTCGGACCAAGGCCACCAAGGCAGTCAACCCGGAATCCACGTTCTCCCGGATCTACCAGGAGATCATCAACTTCTGCAAGACGCACGGCCAGTTCGACCCCACAACCATGGGCACGGTCCCCAACGTCGGGCTGATGGCGCAGAAAGCCGAAGAGTACGGATCGCACGACAAGACTTTCGAGATTCCCGAGAGTGGTGCGGCCAACATCGTCGATCTGGACACCGGCGAGGTGCTGCTCAGCCAGAACGTGGAGACCGGCGACATCTGGCGCATGCCCATCGTGAAGGACGCACCGATCCGCGATTGGGTGAAGCTCGCCGTCACTCGTGCACGCCTTTCGGGTATGCCGGTGGTGTTCTGGCTGGACACTGAGCGTCCCCACGAGGCCGAGCTGCGCAAGAAAGTCAAGACCTATCTCAAGGATCACGACACCGAAGGGCTGACGATCCAGATAATGCCGCAGGTGTGGGCCATGCGGTACACGATCGAGCGGGTAATCCGTGGAGAGGACACCATCGCCGCGACCGGCAATATCCTGCGCGACTACCTCACCGACCTGTTCCCGATCCTGGAGCTAGGTACCAGCGCCAAGATGTTGTCCATTGTTCCGCTGATGGCCGGCGGCGGGTTGTACGAGACCGGGGCCGGCGGTTCGGCGCCCAAGCACGTCCATCAGCTCCAGGAGGAAAACCATCTGCGGTGGGACTCGCTTGGCGAGTTTCTCGCGCTGGGGGCCAGCTTGGATGATCTGGGCACTAAGTTCGACAATGAGCGAGCAAAGCTGCTGGCCAAGACCCTGGATGCCGCAACGGGAACGCTGTTGGACAACGACAAGAGTCCCTCGCGCAAGACCGGTGAGCTCGATAACCGCGGCAGCCAGTTCTACCTCGCGATGTACTGGGCCCAGGAACTGGCCGCACAGACCGAGGACAAGGAGCTAGCCGAACGATTCGCCCCGCTAGCCAAGGCACTCTCTGCCGACGAAGCCACCATCGTGGCTGAACTCAACGACGTACAGGGCAAGCCGGCAGATACCGGCGGCTACTACTACCCCGACCGCGACAAGACGACGGCCGTAATGCGCCCCAGCAAGACGCTCAACGAAGCGCTGGCGTCCACCCAGCGCTGATTGCCACGCGCCACAGCTCGCGCTCCTATGGTTGGGACGCAGTTCGGCTGTTTGGGACGCAGTTCGGCGTCCTTCGGAGAGTGCGCGCGCCGGCGCCGCGCGATATCCGACGTAACGCCAGACGCCGACCCGCCGATATACGCCAATACCGGCCGTCGTCGTCTGGGAGGAACTATGCGCTTGGTCCTTGGTCTGTCCCTCACTGCGTCAAGTGCCGTATGGGTGCTCGTCGACACCGACACCGGCAATCTCCTAGCCGAAGAGGTCGTTGCGCTCGATTCACCCCATGAGCTGGCTAGGGCAGCTGCGGTCAGTGTTCAGGGCTTCGACGCGCAAACCGAGCACGATATCGAGGGCGTTCGGCTGACCTGGTGTGATGACGCTAGCCAGCAAGGTATTCGGCTGAGGACCAAACTGCGGCTGTTCGGATTCGAGACGGTCGAGACGGTGTCTCAGGAGGCGGCCCGCGAAGGCCGCAACAAGACTGCCCGCCATTTGGCCCCGCACCTGACTCTGGCCTATGGAGCGGCACGCGCGGGCCGCGAGGGCGATGAGACCTTGAACGTGTTGCAGCGGCTGGCCGTCCGTGTTCCCAATCGCGTCGCCCTCGCTTCCGGTGCGGCAGCGGCAGCTGCAGCTGTGGGAGGGATTGGCCTTTATGTTTTTGGGGGGGCCTCGTCATCTGAAGCTCAAGACATCGCGGCGGCCGAACAGACCCCAGCCAAGCTGATTCCGCTGCCGCCCGCGGCTCCGCCAACACTGGCTGCCCCGCCCCCGGTAGCCCAGCCGGCTGAGGTTCCCGCGCCGTCGCAGACAAACGAACCGGCCGGGAGGTGGCCTCCGGCGACCACCGTAGCCGGGCCCGAGAGCGTCACCGCCGGGGAGGCAATGCCCGAAGGCGAGCCGGATTCGACTGTGCCGGTAGCGCTTCCGGCGACCGCCCGAGTACCGCACCTGGCGACTGCCCACGGCGGGGCCAGCGTACCTACACAACCTGGCATTCCCGCACAACCGCCAGCCCAGCCTGCACATGCGGGCATACCTGCACTGCCGGGCATACCCGCGCAGCCGGCGGCCCAACCTGCACAACCTGGCATTCCCGCACAGCCGGCAGCACTACCGGCGCCGCCCCCGCCGGCACCGCCCCCGCCGGCACCACTCCCGCCGGTGCTCTCGAGCCTTTTCGAGGTCCTGCCCTGACATTGC
>JBMYXJ010000270.1:0-4543 GCA_049608285.1 Mycobacterium sp.
ACAGGGAATGAATCTGAATCACCACCGGCACGTGCAACACTTTGCCCATGCCGATCGAGATAGCCCGCCCCAAGCTTGAAGGCAACGTTGCCGTTGGCGCCGGCCGTCGAATCGGTTTTGCCGAGTTCGGTGATCCGCAGGGCCGGGCGATTTTCTGGCTGCACGGTACTCCTGGTGCCCGGCGCCAGATTCCAGTCGAGGCGCGCCTGTTCGCCGAGGAAAACCGCATACGGTTAATTGGTGTGGACCGCCCGGGCATCGGGTCCTCGACTCCCCACGAGTACTCAACGGTCATCGCCTTCGCAGAGGATCTACAGACGATCGCCGACACCCTGGGCATCGACAAGATGGCGATCATCGGACTCTCTGGCGGGGGGCCCTACACCCTTGGATGTGCTGCGGCCATGCCTGACCGAGTCGTTGTCATCGGAGTGCTTGGCGGCGTGGCGCCGACACGGGGAAGCGACGGTGTCGGAGGCGGCTTGATGGGCAACATCGGCATCCCGGTAGCTCCCGTGCTCGAAAAAGCAGGGGCTCCTATCAGCATGGTTGCCGCCGGAGTGATCCGGCTGATCAGGCCAGTCGCCGAACCGGCGCTGAATCTGTACGCACGGTTTTCCCCCGAGGGTGACCGGCGCCTGCTCGGCCGTCCCGAGTTCAAGGCGATGTTCCTCGACGACCTCCTCAACGGCAGCCGCAAACAACTTGCGGCACCATTCGCCGATGTCGTTGTGTTCGCCAGGGACTGGGGGTTTCGGCTCCATGAGATCAAAGTTCCCGTCCTTTGGTGGCACGGGGACGAGGATCACATCGTGCCCTACGCACACGGCCAGCACGTGGTCGCAATGCTTCCCGAAGCCGAGCTCCGCCCGCTACATGGCGAAAGCCACCTCGGCGGGCTGGGACAGGCCGAGGCCATCATGGCGACCATGATGGACATGTGGAATACGAGCGACCCCAAGCGGTGAGAGATGGCTTCGTAGATCCGATCAGCGTTTCAGCCAGCCCTGCACCGTCGGCAGATCCCGGCTGTAGGTTTGCAGAAGGTCGTTGTGGTAAAGCGAGCCGCCGGTGATCACGGTGTCGCCGCGCCAGACGATATGCACTCGGACCACTCCCTTGTCGAAGTAGTCACTGCGATCGGCGATCCGGTGGTTCCATCCGGTTTCCTCGGCGACTGCCGAGACAATCTGTCGCTCGTCGGTGTCAACCATCGATGATTCCTCAATATCGGGACTGGGTCGGTGCCACCTTATCCTCTGACAATCCGCTCCCAGTCCTCAGTCACTCCTTCGCCGGTCTCTAATGACCGCCACGCCGGCTACTGCCTGTTGGCTAGATCGCCGATCAAGGTTCGACGCAGCAAATGCATTGCCACTGTTGTCGAGCGCTCGCGGACATCTGTTCGGTTGCCCGGCAGGGTCGTCGTCCGCGTCAGTGTCCGGGCTTGTGCCGGGCCATCGGCTCGCGCCACCGAAAAGCACACCGTGCCTACCGGTTTGGTTGCCGTGCCGCCGCCGGGCCCTGCGATCCCGGTGATCGCGACCGCGGTGTCGGCGCCGAATCGCTGCAACGCACCTCGTGCCATCGCGTCTGCCACTGGCTCAGACACCGCGCCGTGCATTTCGATCAGCGCGGAATCGACGTGCAGCAGTGCTGTCTTGGCCGCGTTGGAATAGGTCACTACGCCACCGGCAACGTAGCTCGACGATCCGGGTCGCTCGGTTAATCTGGCGGCCAACAGTCCCGCGGTACACGACTCGGCCGTGGCGATGGAGCGGCCTTCGAGAAGCCCCGCGATCTGATCATCGACCAGAGAGCCATCCTCGGAGAATATCGTGTCGGCGTGCCGATCGCGCAGCACCGTAAGCAGGTGCGAATAGGCCCCCGCGTCCAGCGGCTCGTATCGCGTGACGATCTCCAACTCACCACGCCGCAGGCACGTCGTGATCTCCAACCGTTCGAAACCCTCGACGCTGAGCTCGGCGTGGCGCAGGGTGTCGGCCAGCGCGGACTCGGGCAGGCCGAACAAACGGATCATCTGTTGCCGAAATTCGGTGCGGCCGGATATCGCCGACTGCACCGCCTCGGTGGCAACCGCTGAGCGCCACATCGGCTGCAGTTCCCGCGGCGGGCCAGGCAGCACGACCACGGCCGGCTTCGGCGCGCCCTCGATCACGACACCGGGTGCGGTGCCCACCGGGTCGAGAATGACGGCGCCGGCCGGCACCAAGGCCTGTTTGCGATTCGCCTCGCGTACGGCTGTCAGATCAACACCAGGGAACTTCGACATCAGGCCGGTAACGATCTCGCCGATCTTGACCTCAAGCGCACCGTCGAGCACCAGCTCCTTTTCGCAGAACCGGGCAACGACCTCCACAGTCATATCGTCAGCGGTCGGGCCCAGGCCACCGCTGGTGATGATCAAATCCACGTCTTGATCGGCAAGGAAGCGCAGTTGCGCCTCGATATCGGCGGGGCGATCACCGCACAACAGGGTGTGGCGTAAGTCCACACCCAACTCCAGCAGCCGGTCGGCAAGCCAGGGACCGTTTCGGTCCTGGACCCGTCCGGCGAGGACTTCAGTCCCCGTCACCACGATTCCGACGCGTGCACTCACGGGAGACGACACTACGCACGGACACCGGCGGAGCGACTACTTATGGGGCACGTCTATGACCAGGCCGCCGTCCATGACGAACTCGGAGCCAGTGGCGTAGCGCGATTCGTCACTGGCCAAGAAAACCACGAATGAGGCGACCTCGTCGGGCTGTCCCGGGCGGCCCAACGGGATCCGCAGCATATTGTCAGGGAAGTACTTTGTCATGGGGGTTCGGATGAAGCCGGGGTGCACCGAGTTCACCCGGATGTTGTGCGCCCCCAACTCAAGTGCCGCCGATTTGGTCAAGCCGCGTACTGCCCACTTCGATGCCACGTAGGGGTGCACCATGACTGCGCCGCGAAGGCCCTCGATCGAAGAGACGTTGATGATCGATCCGCCACCTGCGGCCTTCATTGCATCGACCGAAGCCTGCATACCGAGGAACGTTCCGGTGAGGTTGACGTCTATGCACTTCTGCCATTTGGCCATATCGAACTCGCCGATAAGACCCAGTGCGACCGTGCCCGCGTTGTTGACGAGGACGTCGAGCTTGCCGAAGTCGTTTACCGCGGTGGCGACGGCCGATTCCCACTGGCTGGCCTCGGTCACATCGAGATGGATGTAACGCGCGGAATCAGTTGTGTTGGAGTTGATTTCCTCGGCCAGTTCCTCGCCCTGCTCGTCGAGTATGTCCCCGATCACGACCTTGGCGCCTTCGGCGACCAACGCCCGTGCATCCTCGGCGCCCATCCCCCGGGCGCCGCCACTGATCAATGCCACTTTTCCGTCCACGCGTCCCATGGGGCGTCACGCTACCGCAACGCGGAAGCCTCAAATCGTGGAGAACTAAACTCAGGTGGCGGTCTGCTTCGGCCGGTCGCGAACGCAAGTCGAGGGTGCAGACTTACCTCCGGAGCGCCGGCGACGCCCGTAGCATGGCGAGTTGACACCCGTGACAATCCGTCGCAGCGTCGGAAGAGGAGCGAGAACGTGACCACGGAGGCCACAGATCCCCCAGATCTGGTCGATCCGATCGCGCAGATCGAGGCGAGTCCACCCGGTCCGGAAGTAGGTGCCTTCTTCGATCTCGACGGTACGCTCGTCGACGGCTTCACCGCGACGGCACATGCCGGAGATCGCATCCGGCGCCGTCAATCAAGCCTCGGCGAGGTGCTAGGTGTTGTGGAGGCTTCGGTGCGGTATCGCTTGCGGCGCATGCACTTCGAACCGCTTTTGGTGCGCGCAGCAGGCTATCTGCGCGGTGAGTCTCTGGAGGAACTCGACGAGGTCGGGGAACGGATATTCGGCGAACGGGTGCGGTCGCGGGTGTTCCCCGTCATGCGCCAAGTCGTGGCGGCCCATCAACGTCGCGGCCACACGGTGGTGCTCAGCTCTTCGGCGCTGACGATCCATGCCGAGCCGGTCGCCCGGCACTTGGATATCGGCCACGTGTTGTGTAACCACTTCGACGTTGACCACGCTGGCCGGCTCACCGGTTGGATCGCCAAGCCCGTGATCTGGGGTAGGCAGAAGGCTGCCGCTGTAGAGCAGTTCTGCGGGGCGAACGACGTCGATCTGGCGCGCAGCTACTTCTACGCCGACGGTGACGAGGACGCCGCGCTGATGAAACTGGTGGGCGTGCCTCGGCCGGTGAACCCGCGCCGCGGTCTGGCCGGGTTGGCTGCTGAGCAGGGGTGGCCGGTGCTGCAGATGGCCCCAACGGGGAAGGGTCTTCGCGGTTACCCGCGGCGTGCACTAAAGTAGAACACGTTTCAGTTTTGAGCGTCGTGCCAATCGGCCGAACCAGGAGCGGACTATGCATACTTCCTTGTGCGACCAGCTCGGCATCGAGTTCCCGATATTCTGAGATTGTGGAACGATTGGTTATTGGTCGCCCGTGACCAAGAAGCGCGACGACATGTGGGTAGCGAGACCTCGGGA
>JBMYXJ010000271.1:0-4533 GCA_049608285.1 Mycobacterium sp.
GAGAACCGCAGCAGCACGTAGCCGCCGATGCCGACCAGGATCGCGGCCATCAGCGGCGCGGCGTGCTCTGTGGCCAGCGACGACAGCACCGTCGCACCGACGAAGGCGCCGACGGCTCCAGGTGCACCCAGCTTGGCGACGATCCCCCAGTCGATGTTCTTGAACTTCCAGTGCGACAAACCCGACGCGAAGGTAGTCCCGACTTCGGCCAGGTGCACCGCGGCGCTGGCCTGAGCTGCGCCTACCCCGGACAGCACAAGCAGCGTTGTGGCAGTCACGCCGAACGCCATACCGAGAGCCCCGTCGACAAGCTGAGCGCCTGCGCCCACAAGGATGAAGATGAGAAGCGAACGCATGGCTGCTTTCCGGGAGCGAAGTCACCGCGTGGTGACCTCAATGGACGGGTGGGTGCGCGTCAGGGACGCGGACAACACCACTCGTCGAAGGCCATCAGCCGGCGGGAGGGCCAGAAGGGCTCGAGCGCGCACACGTCAGACGGCGCCGGGGTGATCATCACCCGTTCAGCCATCGACATTCCTCACCTCAGAGCCCGACAAAACTCTCGACAGACTACACCGCCAACAACCGATAGAGCCCGATTAATCCCACCACCAAGATCGCAGCTCGCAGCGTGGTCGGAGAGAGGCGCCTGCCGTAATGTGCGCCGATGGAGCCGCCGAGCAACGATCCCGCGGCAATAAGCCCCGCCGCCGCCCAACTGATCCGGTCGAACGCGACGACCGCGTACGCGGCGGCGGCCGTCACATTCACCACCAGGGTCAGCAGATTCTTGGCGGCGTTCATTCGCTGAAGGTCCTCGGGCAGCAACGCGCCCATGACGGCGACCAACATGATGCCCTGCGCTGCGGTGAAGTATCCGCCGTAAACGCCGATGGCGAACGTCGCGACCACCAACGCTGTCAGCCGGCCCGCCGACACGTGATCGACCGAGCGTCCTTCGGCCTCGGCGCGCTGGCGTGCCCACGCCTGAATTCGTGGGCCAACAACCACCAGCACCAGCGCAATGATCAGCAACACCGGAACGACTTGGGCGAACACCTCGTCCGGCAAATGCAACAGCAGCCAGGCGCCGACGCCGGCCCCGAGGAAGGAGGGCGGTATCTGCCACGCAAGCCGGCCCCATTGACCCCGGAGTTCGCGACGGTAGCCCCAGGTCCCTGACACGCTGCCGGCCACGAGCCCGACTGCGTTGGACATGGTGGCTGTCACCGGCGGATAACCCAACGCCACCAACGTTGGGAACGTGACCAGCGTGCCGGACCCGACGACAGCGTTGATCGCGCCCGCTCCCACACCCGCCACCGCGATCACCATCATCTCGAACGCGGGCACTCGGCCACACTAGATGAGCAATGGCGCGCGATCGTTCGCCCGAGCTGACCCTAGACCTCGACATCGAGCGCACGGACCCGGCGATACGTGTCACCGGGTCCGGGAGTGGGCGCCTCGTTTCTCGCGCATCCTGACGTTGATCCTGATCGGGCTGCCCTCGAAACTGAATGTCTCGCGAAGCCGTCGCTCCAGAAAGCGCCGATACCCGGCCTCGAGGAAACCGGTGGTGAACAGCACAAAGGTTGGTGGACGAGCCGTTGCCTGAGTGGCGAACAAGATCCGCGGCTGCTTTCCGCCGCGGACCGGCGGGGGCGTCGCGGCCACGATCTCTTTGAAGAAGCTGTTGAGCCGTCCCGTCGAGATCCGGGTATCCCACGACGCGAGCGCGGTTTCCAGGGCGGGCTCCAGCCTCTGCATTGCGCGGCCCGTTTTTGCCGAGATATTCACCCTTGGGGCCCATTGCAACTGCGCTAGCTGCAGATCGATTTCGCGGTCCAACAGGTATCGGCGGTCCTCATCCACCAGATCCCACTTATTGAAGGCAAGCACCAGCGCGCGACCGGCCTCGGTGACCATTGAGATCACTCGTTGGTCCTGCTCGGTCAACGGTTCTGAGGCATCGATGAGCACGATCACCACCTCGGCGGCGTCGATCGCTCCGTGGGTGCGCACGGATGCATAGAACTCGTGCCCGCTGGCCTGCCCGACCTTGCGACGTAGCCCCGCAGTGTCGATGAATCGCCAGAGCTTGCCGTCATCCATTTCGATCAGCGAGTCGACGGGGTCGACAGTGGTTCCCGCGACGTCATGCACTACTGATCGTTGGTCGCCGGAGAGCCGGTTGAGCAACGAGGATTTGCCAACGTTGGGCTTGCCCACCAGCGCCACTCGTCGGGGACCGCCGGTACCGCGGCTGACCTCCGATACCGTCGGCATTGCCTCGATGACGACATCGAGTAGGTCAGCTACGCCGCGGCCGTGTATCGCACTTACCGAGTGCGGCTCCCCCAGCCCCAACGACCACAATGCGGCGGCATCAGCTTCGCCGCGCTCGGTGTCTACCTTGTTGGCTGCCAGGAACACCGGCTTCCCGGCCCGTTGGAGCAATTTGGTCGCGGCTTCATCGGCTGTGGTGGCCCCGACGATGGCGTCCACGACGAAGATGATCGCGTCGGCGGTACGAATCGCAACGGAGGCTTGATCGGCGACGAGTTGTTGAAGGCCCCGGGCGTCCGGCTCCCATCCACCGGTGTCCTGAACGATGAACCGCTGGCCCGACCACAAAGCGTCGTAGGACACCCGGTCGCGGGTCACCCCGGGGATGTCCTGAACCACCGCTTCGCGTCGGCCCAGTATCCGGTTGACCAGCGTGGACTTACCGACATTGGGCCGGCCGACGACGGCCACCACGGGTGGGGCCGCAGCAGCCTCCTCGACGGCTTCGGCGACCTCCTCGGCCCCCAGCTCCCAGTCGCCCTCGTCGACCCAGGTGCCGTCCGATTCAGTCATCGGGCCACCTGGGCCTTCTGCCCCACCAGCTCAATCAGATGGGCGGTCACCTCGGCCTCGGTCATGTGACTGGTGTCAACGACAATCGCGTCCTTGGCTGCCCGCAGCGGCGACACCGTGCGCGTGGAGTCCAAATGGTCGCGGCGCTTGACGTCGGCGAGCACTCGTTCGTAGTCGTCGCTCGATCCGGCCGTCACGTTCTGGCTATTTCGTCGCCTCGCGCGCTCCTCGGCTGAGGCGGTCAAGAAGATCTTGAGACCGGCATCGGGCAGCACGACGGTGCCGATATCGCGTCCCTCAACCACCACGTAGCCCGGCGCCTGGGCGAGCGCCCGTTGCAGACCAACCAGGCGGGTCCGCACCGCAGGCACCGCCGACACCGCTGACACCGCCTTGGTCACGGCATCGCCGCGTATTTCGGCCGATACGTCCTCGCCGGCCAGATAGGAGCGGTCCTCATCCGGGTTGTGGCCCACGGCCAACTCCATCCTGTCGGCTGCCTCGGCGATGGCCGCAGCGTCGTCGAGGTCTATGCCGGCGCGCAGCACACCGAGGGTGACGATGCGGTACATCGCACCGGTGTCCAGATATTTCGCGCCCAAAGAACGGGCTAAACTCCTTGCTACCGACGACTTTCCGGTACCAGCCGGGCCGTCCATCGCTATCACCAGTGCTCGACTCACAGGCCCACCGCCTTGTACAGTTCGCCGATCTCCTTCTGGGTCAAGACCCTGATGCTGCCCGGCCGCTGATCCCCGAGTGAGACGTCGCCAATCTCGGTGCGGACCAGTTCGCGTACGGGGTAGCCGACCTCGGCCAGCAATCGTCGCACGATGCGTTTGCGGCCCTCGTGCAACGTCAGCCGTACCAGCGACTTGCCCGCCACCGCGTCCACCACCGCGAAATCATCGACGCTGACGGCTCCGTCGTCGAGGTCGATCCCGTCGCGCAGTTTGCGGCCCAAGCCGCGCGGTACCGAGCCATCGACGGTCGCGAGATAGGTCTTGGGCACTTCGAACGACGGATGCATCAAGCGGTGAGCGAGCTCACCGTCATTGGTCAGCAGCAGCAGCCCTTCTGTGTCGGCGTCCAAGCGTCCGACGTGAAAGAGCTTCTTGTTACCGCGAACCCGACGCTCGACCAGGTCACCGACACACGGCCGGCCGCGGTCGTCGGACATCGTGGAGTGCATGCCCAGCGGCTTGTTGATGGCCAGGTGCACCAGGGTGTCGTCGAGGGCGATCCTGGCGCCGTCGACCCGGATGACCGATCCGGCCGGGTCCACTCTGGTGCCCATCTCGGTGACCACCACGTCATCCACCTCGACACGGCCGTCACGGATCATCTTCTCGGCAACACGCCGGGATGCAATTCCGGCCTGCGACAACACCTTCTGGAGGCGCACACCTTGGTTGTCGGCCATCATCACTCCCGGTCCACGTCGAAGGACACTTCTTCTCCGGGTGCGGGTGCTCCGCCGAGCTTCATGAAACGTGGTTCTTCGCCAAGAGTTTCGCTGAGATCGTCGATCACGTCGACGTCGGGCAGCAGCGGCGCGATGTCGGGGAGGTCGGCCAACGATGTCAGGCCGAGTCGTTCCAAGAACAAATCGGTGGTGGCGAAGGTGACAGCACCGGATTCAGGGTCAGTTCCGGCCTCGGCGATCAGGCC
>JBMYXJ010000272.1:0-4509 GCA_049608285.1 Mycobacterium sp.
CAGAGAATGTTCGGCTGGTGGGGTGGCGAGGGGCTCAGCGGTTTCCGGGAGTACCTGACCGACGTGGGCTTCCGCAACGCCGACGTCCTGAGCTATGTCGGTGCCGGCGGTTTGATCGCCGCCGGGGTGCTGCTGATGCTCGGTCTGTTTACCCCCATCGCGGCCGCGGGCACCTTGGCATATTTGGTCCCAGCGACTCTGGCCCAAGTGGTGGATGCTCGCAACGAGGCCCGGCTGTCGGCCTTTCTCACCGACGGACATCAGAACGGGCTGGTGCTGCTGTGCGTGGTAGCGGCCATCGTGCTGATTGGCCCGGGGCGCTACGGCCTGGACGCCGGTCGGGGATGGGCTCGTCGGCCGTTTATCGGATCGATCGCTGCTCTTGTCCTGGGTGTGGGCGCCGGTGTCGCGATCTGGGTCCTGCTCAACGGCGCCAACCCCCTGGGCTGAGGCCCTCGAGCGTTGTTAGCGGTAGGGGTTGGGAACCCGCCCCCGGCTGGCTGCCGTCAGCAGCGGCAGTGTCGAAAACGTGACTGCTGGAAGTAACAACTCGCTTCCATCGTGTCGCCGGGCACGTGCCCACGACCTCCTGGTGAACCGCAGTCCGTCGATGTCGTCCCAAGGGAGAGTTTCGCTGCCCAGCAGGGTTCGCACGGTCACGTTCTCCTGGTCTGCAGTTGTCCGGTACCGGATGATCGCCAAGGACAAGAACACAGGGATGAAGAGCAACAGCACGAACCAACTGGGCCCGGAAAACACCAGCGAAAGCAGCCCTAAAGTCAGGAGAGCGACTGCCAGATGCGCCATCGGCGAAATCCTGACGACGACCTGGGCCGGGGCGGACGCTGAAGGGGAAGCCATGCCGACATCATCGCATCGAGAGCGAATTTGACCTCTGGCCAGTTCGGCGGCTACCGTCGGTTGCTATGCAGATCCGTGAACTGCGAGTAGTAATTGGGTTGCGCGTTGATGCCGCGCTAGCCCCGAGCCGGGCATAGCAACACCGCATCGACGCGCAACCCTCGTACAGCCGCTGAGCTGTCGGGGGTTTTTTCTTGCCCCAACACCAGTTGAGATCCCAAAAGACCGGACGGAACCAGAGGAACACAGTGAGCGCACCCACCGCGCGACCCCCCGAGCAGTCGGCGACACCGGACAACGGTCGTCATACCGCAGAAAGAACGGCTCCCGCGCCCCCGAAAAGAGTTGCACCCCATCAGATCACCGGGGCGCAGGCAGTGATTCGGTCGCTCGAGGAACTTGACGTCGACATCCTCTTCGGCATCCCAGGCGGAGCGGTCCTGCCGGTATACGACCCGCTGTTCGACTCCCAGAAACTTCGGCACGTCCTGGTCCGACACGAACAAGGTGGCGGACACGCTGCCAGTGGGTACGCACATGCCACCGGCCGGGTGGGTGTGTGTATGGCGACCTCTGGCCCCGGCGCCACGAACCTCGTGACACCGCTGGCCGATGCCTACATGGACTCGATCCCGATGGTCGCGATCACCGGTCAGGTAGGGCGGGGACTGATCGGCACGGACGCGTTCCAGGAGGCCGACATCTCCGGCATCACAATGCCGATCACCAAGCACAACTTCCTGGTTCGCGCCGGTGACGACATCGGGCGCGTGATCGCCGAGGCGTTCCATATCGCGGCAAGTGGGCGTCCCGGGCCGGTGCTCGTCGACATCCCCAAGGATGTGTTGCAGGCAGAGTGCACGTTCAGTTGGCCGCCGCAGTTCGAGCTGCCCGGCTATAAGCCCAACACCAAGCCGCACAATCGGCAGATCCGCGAGGCCGGCAAGCTCATCCCCGGGGCGCGCAGGCCGGTGCTTTACGTCGGCGGCGGCGTTATCCGCGGCGAGGCCACCGGCCAACTGCTGGACTTGGCAGAGCTGACCGGCATCCCGGTCGTCACCACCCTGATGGCTCGGGGCGCATTCCCCGACAGCCACCCGCAGAACCTGGGGATGCCCGGCATGCACGGGACGGTGGCAGCGGTCGCAGCGCTACAGCGCAGTGACCTGCTGATCGCGCTGGGTACCCGCTTCGACGACCGGGTGACCGGCAAGCTGGACTCGTTCGCCCCCGATGCGAAAGTCATCCACGCCGACATCGACCCCGCCGAGATCGGCAAGAACCGGCATGCCGATGTCCCCATCGTGGGTGACGTCAAGGCCGTGATCACAGAGTTGATCGAGGCGCTGCGCCGCGACGGTGTGCTGGGCTCGCTCGAGATCGACGCCTGGTGGGAGTACTTGCGGAGTGTGGAGTCCACGTATCCGCTGAGCTATGGGCCGCAGAGTGACGGCAGCCTGTCACCTGAGTTTGTGATCGAGTCGCTGGGCAAGATCGCCGGGTCCGACGCGGTCTACGTTGCCGGTGTGGGCCAGCATCAGATGTGGGCTGCCCAGTTCATCTCTTACGAGAAGCCCAAGACGTGGATCAACTCGGGCGGGCTGGGCACGATGGGTTTCGCAATTCCCGCGGCAATGGGCGCCAAGATGGGTCGTCCAGAAGCCGAGGTTTGGGCCATCGACGGCGACGGTTGCTTCCAGATGACCAACCAGGAGTTGGCCACCTGCGCGGTGGAGGGTGTGCCGATCAAGGTCGCGGTGATCAACAACGGCAACCTGGGCATGGTTCGACAGTGGCAGACCCTCTTCTACGGAGAGCGGTATAGCCAGACGGATCTGGCTACGCACTCGCATCGTGTCCCAGACTTCGTCAAGCTGGCGGAGGCTCTGGGGTGCGTCGGGCTGCGGTGTGAACGTGAAGAGGACGTTGCCGAAGTTATCGCTCAGGCCAGAGCTATCAATGATCGGCCTGTGGTGATCGACTTCATCGTCGGCGCGGACGCCCAGGTGTGGCCGATGGTTGCTGCCGGTACCGGTAACGATGAGATCCAGGCGGCGCGTGGAATCCGGCCGCTGTTCGGCGATCCGGAAGAGGGGCACGCGTGAGCAGCCAACGACCTCCGCGTACCCACACCCTCTCGGTGCTCGTGGAGAACAAGCCTGGCGTCCTGGCGCGCGTGGCTGCGCTGTTCGCCCGACGTGGCTACAACATCCAGTCACTGGCTGTCGGCGCTACCGAACACAAGGATCTGTCCCGGATGACCATCGTGGTCGATGTCGAGGCCTCGCCGCTGGAGCAGATCACCAAGCAGCTCAACAAGCTGATCAACGTGATCAAGATCGTCGAGCAGGACGACGACAATTCGGTCTCACGCGAGATCGCGCTGATCAAGGTCAGCGCCGAGGCTGCCAGTCGTAGCCAGGTCATCGAAGCGGTGAACTTGTTCCGTGCCAAGGTCGTCGACGTCTCCAACGACTCGGTGACCGTGGAGGCCACCGGCACTCCCGAGAAGCTCGAAGCGCTGCTTCGCGTACTCGAGCCCTACGGAATTCGCGAGATCGTGCAATCCGGCGTGGTGTCGCTATCCCGCGGTCCGCGCGGCATCGGCACGTCCAAGTAAGAGCCCTGAAAAGCAAAGAGAAGAAGGAAGATTAACGAATATGGCAGTTGATATGTTCTATGACGATGACGCGGACCTGTCGATCATCCAGGGCCGTAAGGTTGGCGTCATCGGCTACGGCAGCCAGGGGCACGCGCACTCGTTGAGCCTGCGCGACTCCGGTGTTCAGGTCAAGGTCGGCCTCAAGGAGGGATCGAAGTCCCGCGAGAAGGTCATCGAGCAAGGTCTGGAGGTGGACACTCCTGCCGAGGTCGCCAAGTGGGCCGACGTGATCATGGTGCTGGCTCCCGACACCGCGCAAGCCGACATCTTCGCCAACGATATCGAGCCGAACCTCAACGACGGGGACGCCCTGTTCTTCGGCCACGGCCTGAACATCCACTTTGACCTGATCGAACCCCCGGCCAACGTCACCGTTGGCATGGTGGCCCCCAAGGGGCCAGGGCACCTGGTGCGCCGGCAGTTCGTCGACGGTAAGGGCGTGCCGTGCCTGGTCGCCGTCGACCAGGATCCCAAGGGGGAGGGTCTGGCGTTGGCGCTGTCCTACGCCAAAGGCATCGGCGGCGCCCGCGCCGGCGTTATCAGGACCACGTTCAAGGACGAGACCGAGACCGATCTCTTCGGCGAGCAAGCCGTGTTGTGTGGTGGCACAGAGGAACTCGTCAAGACAGGCTTCGAGGTCATGGTCGAAGCGGGCTACGCGCCCGAGCTGGCCTACTTCGAGGTGCTACACGAGCTCAAGCTGATCGTCGACCTGATGTACGAGGGCGGCATCGCGCGGATGAACTACTCGGTCTCGGACACCGCAGAGTTCGGCGGCTACCTGTCCGGTCCGCGGATCATCGATGCCGACACCAAGAAGCGGATGAAGCAGATCCTGGGCGACATTCAGGATGGCACCTTCGTCAAACGGCTGGTCGCCAACGTCGAAGGCGGTAACAAGGAGCTTGAGAAGCTGCGCAAGGAGAACGCCGAACACTCGATCGAGGTGACCGGCAAGAAGCTGCGTGACTTGATGAGCTGGGTGG
>JBMYXJ010000273.1:0-4504 GCA_049608285.1 Mycobacterium sp.
TTGCGGACCTGTCCGTCGGCGGTGAGCCTGGTTCGGTCGCAGGCCGAGCAGAACGCCTGCGACACCGACGCGATGATGCCAACCTGCCCTATCACCTGTGCGCCACCGGCGGCTGCAGAGACCTGCCATAGCTGAGCTGGCGCCGAGCCACGTGGAGTCCGGTCGGGTGTCAACGCGAAATGGTGCTGCAGCGTGCTGAGCACTTCGCCGGCGCCGATCGCGCGGTCCCGCTGCCATGAGTGGCCAGCGTCCAACGGCATCTGTTCGATGATGCGCAACTGGTAGCCGTGGTTCAGGCAGAACCGAAGCAGAGTCACCGCATCCTCGAGGCCGGTGTCAGGGTCAAGTACCGCATTGACTTTCACCGGGCTCAGCCCCGCAGCGCTGGCGGCCTCTAGCCCGGCCAGCACATCGGTCAACCGATCGCGGCGGGTGATCGCGGCGAAGTGAGCGGCATCGACGGTGTCCAGCGAGACATTGATGCGGTCGAGGCCCGCCTCCTTGAGCCCGGCGGCACGGTGTTCCAGCCCGACCCCGTTGGTGGTCAGCGTGATCTCAGGACGCGGAAGCAACGACGCCGTCGCGGCGACGATGTCCTCGAGGTGGGGGACTACCAGCGGTTCGCCCCCGGTGAAGCGCACGCTGGTAATGCCGAGGCGGGTGACCGCGATGCCAAGCAGCCGGGCCAATTCGTCGGGCCGCAACTTCTGGTCTCCGGGCATCCAGTCGAGCCCCTCGGCTGGCATGCAATAGGTACAGCGCAGATTGCAAAGGTCGGTCAGGGAGACGCGCAGGTCAGTAGCGATCCGCCCGAACGTATCGATTAGCGGACCGTCAGTCGGTGCGGGCGCCAGCGGGCGTTGCACTGACGGCAGACCGAGCGCGACAACAGTCATGGTGCGGCACCTTGTGCGGCCTCCACCGAACCCACCGGCACTATCTCCTTGCCCAGAGGCATCAGCGAAACGGGAATCAGTTTGAGGTTGGCCAGCGCCAGAGGGATTCCAATGATCGTGATGGCCATCGCGAACGCGCTGACGATGTGGCCGATTGTCAGCCATACGCCGAAGAGGACGACCCAGATGATGTTGCCGATCAGCGCACCCGGACGGGCGCCCGGCTTGTCGACGAGCGTGCGACCGAACGGCCACAGCGCGTACGACGCGATACGTAATGAGGCGAACCCGAACGGGATCGTGATGATCAAGATGAAGCAGATGAGCGCTGCGAGCAGATAACCCAGCGCCAACCACAAACCGCCGAAGATCAACCAGATGACATTGAGTATGAGTCGCATATTCTTCCTCCAGCGGTGACTGCAGCCTACCGACATCTAGGTGCTAGCCGCGCTGGCGTCCGAGTAGAATCTCCTCGGACGCGTCCCAGCGCAGGCGGGACGCTTTAGTTATGTATCCAATCGGTACAGACTTTTGTCGGCCACACATAGACAAGCAGGTGAGTTCAGTGCCAACCGGGCGGGTGAAGTGGTACGACGCCGAAAAGGGCTTTGGATTCCTTTCGCAGGAAGACGGTGAAGACGTGTACGTGCGGTCTTCGGCGTTGCCTGCCGGAGTGGAGGGTCTGAAGGCCGGCCAGCGCGTCGAGTTCGGCGTGGCTGTTGGCCGTCGCGGCCCGCAGGCGTTGAGCCTCAAGGTGATGGACCCGCCGCCCAGCTTGACCAGGACCCGGCGAGAAGCCGCGGCGGCCGAACACAAGCACACCCCAGACGAGTTGCACGGCATGGTCGAGGACATGATCACGCTGTTGGAAGGCGCGGTGCAGCCGGAGCTTCGCAAGGGACGTTACCCGGACCGAAAGGTCGCTCGGCGAGTTTCCGAGGTGGTTAAGGCTGTCGCCCGCGAGCTCGACGCCTAATCCGGCTGGCCCCATACCGTGCGCACCGACCATTCGGCGTGCGGAACGGGGAACTCGTTGCCCGCCTCGTCGCGAACCAGTGTGGGCAACTGCACGGCGACACCGGTGAGCCTTCCCCGCAGTGGGTCGACGGTCGGGATTGTCACCGCCAGCCTGGCGCCCGGCCGGAACTCCTCGATGACGTCGTCGTCTTCGTAGGCGCGCAGCAGCACCCAAGGCGCCCGCGCAATGGCCGACGGCACCGAGAGCTGAACCGGGAACCGGCCGGTCACGGGCAGCTCGCCCTGCGCTCCGGGCACCACGCAGTCGGTCGGATTGAACACCTCACAGAATCGGTAGGGGCCAACTCGTGTCAGGTGTCCGTGTGAGTACGCCGAGATTTCCGGCAGCTGCGGCCGATGATCGTGGGTCAGCCGCCAAACCAGCAGCCCGGTACCGATGGAGGCCAGCACCGCCACCCCCGCGAGAACGGCGACAACACGTTTCACTCGGGCGCCACAGTCGTCATATCGGTCCGCAGGCCCTCCTGTTCGGCCAGCACCGGACGGTTGCCGCCTAGACCTGGTATTAGTGACTGGCCTCGGTAGCTCACGATCGTCTGGGCCAGGCCAATTATCAAGATGGCGGTGATCGTGGTGAAGCCCGCCCACAGATCGGTGTAGATCAGAACGCCGGTCGCGCCTCCTGCGACCCAGGACAGCTGCAGCAATGATTCTGATCGCCCGAACGCCGATGCGCGCGACTCCTCGGGAAGGTCGTCCTGCAGCGTGGCGTCCAGCGAAGCTTTGGCTATTGCACTGGCGCCCGCCGTGATCAGGGTCGCCGCGCCCGCTACCAATAGGTTGCCGGTCACTGCGGTCGTCAACGCCATGGCGGTGACGGCTGCCGTGCACCGCACCACCAGTTGCGCGGGATGACCGAGACTAAGGCGCGCTGCGGTGAAGTTGCCCGCGAAGTTGCCGACGACCGCCGCCGCGCCGATCAATCCCAGGATGCGTAGCTGTTCCCACCCGCCTGCGTCCTGCGCCTTGGCCACAAACGCCGGATACAAGAACAGGAAACCAACCATCACCTTGACCGTGCAGTTGCCCCACAGAGCTGTGATGATATTTCTGCCCAAGGGTTGTCGAGCTTTCGCTGGCCTGCGGACCGGTTCGGGATGCAGGCGAAGCTCCCCGGACCCACCGTGGTAGCTGAGGGTGGTGGGGACCTCACCTTCGGTGACCTCGACCCACTTGGGGATTCGCATAGCCAAGACCGCCCCGGCCACCGTCGCCGCCACCACGACGTAGAGCGCACCTGGCATCTGGAAGAGATTGAATCCCCACTCGAAGGCCGCAGCGATGCCGCCCCCGATCACAGTTCCTCCCAGCAGCCCGAACGTCGTCAGCCGAGAATTAACCCGAACCAGGTCGATCGTCGGTGGCAGCACGCGGGGAGTGACTGCTCCGCGCAGCACCGAGAACGACTTCGACAAGACCATCATTCCGAGTGCGCACGGGTAAAGCACCCAGGAGGGGAAGCTTCCGGTGGCGCCGTCGTAGTTGGCGATCAGCACCACGGCCAGAAAGGTCCGCAATACGAAAGACGTGGCCAATGCCACGCGCCTACCGTGTTGCAGCCGGTCCAACGCCGGACCGATCAGCGGTGCGATGATCGCGAACGGGGCGATGGTGATGAGTAGATACAGGGCGACCTTGCCCTTGCTCTCACCGGTGGCGGCCGCGAAGAACAGCGTATTGGCTAGTGCGACGGCCATCGCCGCATCCACTGCGAAGTTCGCGACCACCGGCCACGTCAACGCCGTCAGCCCGGATTTGTCCGCACCGTCGGCGGTGGCGGCCCGGTGCACGAGGTCGTACATCCGCGAGCCCATCTCCCGACTGCGCGCCGCTGCCGCTCGCGTCACGGTCACCTTTTCGCCGTTACCGGCACCAAGCCGACCTGGCGACGGTTCGTGACTGTCACGCCCCGGCCGGCGGTAGCGGGTGCTGTCGTCCAGCGGCGGCAGCCATCGGTTGGCGCTTTCATTCGAGGGGCCGCGCTGACTAGTCCCGTGTTGGCGCGGTCTCCGCGTTGGGTCGCTGGGGTAGTTGGACATCCCCGGGTGTTCGCTCGCAGGTGGTCGCGGCGGGTAGTAGCGTGCATCAGGCTGACCGTCACGATCCCACTGGTCACGCCGCGGTCCGGTCACATGTCGATTCTCCCCCATGCGGATGGCGGTGGGCAGGCAGGCGGCCGGTGTGGCTACACCTTGTTCATGTCGGGCAAGATTGGAGGCGATGGACACCATGACCGAACCAGATCAACCGGACCCGGATGCAGGTCCGGCGCCTGACCCCGTGTCGGCTGCGATGGGCTGCGCGGCCGACATCCCGCCAGACCTCGCGGCTGTGCTCAACGGCGCCGTCGAACAGGCCCGCGCGGCGGTCGTGGAGTTCAGCGGCGAGGAGGCCGTCGGGGAATACCTCGGCGCCGGTTTCGAGGATCCGGCCGCGGCTACCCACCGCTTCCTGGCCCGGCTGCCCGGCTATCGCGGCTGGCAGTGGGCTGTGGTCGTCGCAGCCTGCCCCGGAGCCGCCCAAGCCACGATCAGCGAAGTAGTACTGGTACCGGGTCCGACCGCGCT
>JBMYXJ010000274.1:0-4491 GCA_049608285.1 Mycobacterium sp.
ACACTGACTACCCCTCGACAAACGCGACCCCGCCAGCGGACGACCGAAGTACTGCTGCAGCGTACGTGATGTCGAGTGGGGCCACGACGAAGAAGATTGCGTTCTATGGAGTTTTCCTCAACGCGGCAGGAGAAGTTGTTCCAGGAGGGTCACTCACTCCTCGCGTAGTCATGCTTGGGGCTGCAGGCCACGTGATTCACAGGCCAGCAGCGTCCGCGATCGCGGGCCAAGAGGTTGCCGATCTGGATGTCGCCCCAGGCGGCCAGGCTTTCTACGTAGAGATCACCGCAGCTACAGCTCCAGTTGGAGGTGTCACCATGGAGCTATACTTCAAGGAGACCGAGTGAGCGGAGGAGTTCACTGGACCCCATCCCGGCTTGTCGCGGCAACTCATTTACCTACAGGTGAGGCGCGGAGGTATGTTCTCGAGGGCAAACAACACCGACCTGGGACCACAGGACGCATCCCAGGCGACACTACGCTGGATGCGTATAATAAATGGGCCGCAGAGAATGCGGTACTACGCAAGGCTCCGCTTGTCATCCTGTACGCAGCCGCTGCGTCCGTTTCGGCCTGGCCGATCGCGCCGGTGCCGACCGGGATAGTGGAGTTCCAGCAGGAGATCGCCCGTGACATCCTCAACGACGCGGGCACCAGCGCCGAAAAGCTCACGCAGGGTTCAGTACCGGTCTCCACTCATTTCGCCGTCGCGACACCGACTGTCGCGCTCGTCGAAGCGTCCACGACAGCCGCGATGGTTGTCGTGGGCTCACGGGGCCGCGGCGCCATCGCACGCGTCGTCCTTGGCAGTGTCAGCAAGAGGCTGGTGCACCGCGCTCACTGTCCGGTGGCGGTGGTGCCAGACGAGAGTCCGACATCGGTATCCGGGGCGCCGGTGGTGCTCGGATATGACGGTTCGGCAGCCTCACAGTCGGCAGTCGAGTTGGCCTTCGAGGAGGCCGCACGCCGCGGTGTCGAACTGGTCGTCATGCACGCCTGGTGGTCGCCAGGGATGTTCGAGATACCCAGTTTCGATTGGGAGACCGTACGACCAGATGTCGAGAGAGAGCTGGAGGCAAAGTTGTCCCCATGGCGGGAACGTTTTCCGAAGGTCGGCGTGCGTCAGGCGGCGGTTCTAGATCAGCCTGCCCGCCGACTGGTCGAGGCGTCCGAATCGGCACAGTTGCTGGTCGTCGGCAGTCACGGTCACGGTGCTGTGGCCAGCACACTGCTGGGCTCGGTGAGCAGTGCGGTGGTGCAGGCGGCGAAGGTTCCCGTCATCGTGGCTCGAACGAAGTGACGCCACGTACCCAAGCTTGCAGACCCGGCTAGGGTTTGACCATGCGGCTGCTGGTCACCGGTGGCGCCGGGTTCATCGGCGCCAACTTCGTGCACAGTGCGGTTCGGGAGCATCCTGAGGTCGCGGTGACGGTGCTCGACGCCATGACCTACGCGGGGAGCCGGGAGTCGCTGGCTGCGGTGGACAATGACATCCATTTGGTGCAGGGCGACGTCACCGATAGCGAATTGGTGGGCAAACTCGTCGCGGAATCTGACGCCGTCGTGCACTTCGCCGCCGAAACCCATGTCGACAATGCGCTGGCCGACCCGGCGCCTTTTGTCCGCTCGAATGTCCTCGGGACATTCTCGGTGCTTGAGGCCGTGCGCCACCGAAGTGCTGGGGCAAGCATTCGTCTGCATCACATATCCACCGACGAGGTGTACGGCGACCTGGCTCTCGAAAGCGCGCAACGCTTTACCGAGTCGACGCCATACAATCCGTCCAGCCCGTACTCCTCGACCAAAGCTGCCGCCGACATGCTCGTCCGGGCCTGGGTGCGTTCGTATCGCGTGCCGGCGACAATCTCGAACTGCTCCAACAACTACGGCCCATACCAGCATGTGGAGAAGTTCATCCCGCGCCAGATCACCAATGTGCTGACCGGCCGGCGCCCCAAGCTCTACGGCAGCGGCGCCAACGTCCGCGACTGGATCCACGTCGATGACCACAACAGTGCTGTCTGGCGGATTCTGGCCGACGGAGAGCTGGGCCGCACCTACCTGATCGGCGCAGAAGGCGAACGCGACAACTATTCGGTGCTGTCGACGATCCTGAAACTGATGGGCAGACCCTCCG
The DNA here is from genome assembly GCA_049608285.1 of Mycobacterium sp. Classification (GTDB taxonomy): domain Bacteria; phylum Actinomycetota; class Actinomycetes; order Mycobacteriales; family Mycobacteriaceae; genus Mycobacterium. The sequence goes on from JBMYXJ010000274.1 coordinate 2,138, forward strand.
ACGATTTCGACCACGTCACCGATCGGGCCGGTCACGACCTGCGGTACGCAATCGATCCAGCACCGCTGCGCGACGAGCTGGGCTGGCAGCCCGCGCACACCGACTTCGAGGCCGGCTTGCGCGAAACTGTCGACTGGTATCGGGACAACCAAGCGTGGTGGGGCCCACTCAAAGACGCCGTGGAGGCCGAATGCCAAGAACGGGGTCAGTGAGATGGAGGTACGCGAGCTGTCCATCCCCGGAGCATGGGCTATACGGCCACAACTGCACGCCGACGAGCGAGGGGTGTTCTGCGAATGGTTTACCGACTCCGATTTCACCGCAATTACTGGGCACCGCTTTGATCTACGCCAGGCCAACTGCTCGGTGTCGGCCGCGGGGGTGCTGCGAGGACTGCATTTCGCCCAGCCCCCGCCAAGCCAAGCAAAATACGTCACCTGCGTCCACGGTTCGGTGTTCGATGTGGTTGTCGACATCCGGGTGGGTTCGCCGACCTTCGGGCGGTGGGACGCAGTCCGGCTCGACGCCGAGGATCGCGAGTCGGTATATATTTCCGAGGGGCTGGCCCATGCTTTCCTCGCATTGCAGGACGACACGACGGTCATTTACCTGTCCTCGACGCCCTACGACCCCGACCGCGATCGCGCGATCTGCGCCACCGATCCGGCGCTGGGTATCGAATGGCCGGCAGTCGATCGCGTCAAGTTGTCCGAGCGCGACGCGGCGGCGCCCACCCTCGAGCAGGTGCGCGCGTCCGGGGTGCTACCCAGCTGGGATGAAACCAGGGCGGTCATCGACCAGTTGCGTCGCGACTTCGGAACGTCATAGGCGCCTCGCCAGGCCACCCAGACAGCGATAAACGCCTCGCCAGGCCACGGACGCGATGAACAAGTCGCAGGATCGGTCGGCCGGCCTTGCCACCGCGTCGCCGCATTCCTAGGGTATGCAAGTATCTAGCGGCGCGAGAGGATCAGCTAATGAATTCAACGACGGCGACCTACCGGATTCCCCATTTCGTTGACGGCAAACGCACCGAGCTGCAGTCCAACCGGACGGCCGACGTGCTGAATCCCAGCGTCGGCGAGGTTCAGGCGCAGGTCGTGCTGGCGAGCGCGGCGGACGTCGACACCGCGGTGGCCGTAGCTGTCGAGGCCCAGAAGGAGTGGGCCGCCTGGAACCCGCAGCGCCGGGCGCGGGTCATGATGAAGTTCATCGACCTGGTCCACCAGCACGTAGACGAATTAGCGGAACTGTTGTCCCTGGAGCATGGGAAGACTGTTCCCGACTCCAAGGGCGACGTCCAGCGCGGCATCGAGGTGATCGAGTTCGCCATCGGAATTCCGCACCTGCTCAAGGGCGAGTTCACCGAGGGCGCCGGCGGCGGCATCGATGTCTACTCGATGCGCCAGCCGCTAGGTGTGGTGGCCGGCATCACTCCGTTCAATTTCCCGGCGATGATCCCGCTGTGGAAGGCTGGACCGGCTCTGGCTTGCGGTAACGCGTTCATCCTCAAGCCTTCTGAGCGTGACCCGTCGGTTCCGTTACGCCTGGCCGAGCTTTTCTTGGAGGCCGGCCTACCCGCCGGTGTCTTCCAGGTCGTCCATGGCGACAAGGAAGCAGTGGACGCAATCCTGACCCACCCCGACATTCAGGCCGTCGGCTTCGTCGGGTCTTCAGATATCGCGCAGTACATCTACTCCACAGCGGCAGCCAACGGAAAACGGTCGCAATGCTTTGGCGGAGCCAAGAACCACATGATCGTGATGCCCGACGCCGACCTCGACCAGGCCGTCGATGCACTGATCGGTGCGGGCTATGGCAGCGCCGGCGAGCGCTGCATGGCGATCAGCGTCGCGGTGCCGGTCGGCGCAGACACTGCAGATCGTTTGCGCGCCCGCCTCGTCGAGCGGGTCAGCCAGTTGAGGGTGGGTCACAGCCTCGACCCCAAGGCCGACTATGGGCCGCTGGTGACCGAGGCCGCGCTACGCCGGGTTCGTGACTATATCGACCAGGGTGTGGAATCCGGCGCCGAACTTGTCGTGGACGGTCGGGAACGCACCACCGACGAGCTGACATTTGATGAGGCCAGCCTCGAGGGCGGCTACTTTATCGGACCGACGCTGTTCGACCATGTCAGCACCGAGATGTCCATCTACACCGAGGAGATCTTCGGTCCGGTGCTGTGCATAGTCCGCGCGGCTGACTACGAAGAGGCCTTAGCTCTGCCAACCACGCACGAGTATGGCAACGGCGTGGCGATCTTTACCCGCGACGGCGACGCCGCACGCGATTTCGTGTCCCGCGTCCAGGTCGGCATGGTCGGGGTAAACGTGCCCATTCCGGTTCCGGTGGCC
>JBMYXJ010000275.1:0-1893 GCA_049608285.1 Mycobacterium sp.
CAACGCCACGCAGTTTCTCGGTGAGTTCCTGGGGACGCTACCGCGCGACTGGGAGCTGCCGGCGATCGAGGAACTCAAGAAGAACAAGAGCGTTCGCGCCTGGCGTCTGCCCATGGGCTTCACCGCGTGGCCGCCGTGGCGTCCGGGCGTGCTGTTCACCGGCGACTCGCTCGGAGCGGGTAAGCCGGCATCGGGCGCCGGCATCTCCAAGGCGCTCGAATCCGGTTTGGCTGCAGGGGAATGCGCGATCGCGGCGCTGACCAACGGCGGCCCTGGCGACTTCACCAACTACGCCCAGCGCATGGAAGCCGCGTGGGGTCGCGAGTACAAACGCGGCCGCTACTTCCACAAGCTGGCAGGAATCCCAGCCGTGGCCAACACTGGCCGAAAGCTGATCGACAACACGTTCTTCCGAGACCGGATGCTCAAGGCGCTATACAAGAAAGAGCAGGGCCCACAGCACCTGCATAAATAGCCCTTCGCGCCACCTATAGCCTTCACCGCCATCCCTGGGCGGTCAGCCTTTCGCGACCACCGTCAACAGGACCACCGAGTCCTCGAGAGCAACCAGATGGTGCCGCTCCTCGGGGATAACGATGAAATCGTTCGTATTGCCTTCGACGACTCCCCTTGAAGCACCCAGCTCCACACGACCGCGCAGTACGAATAATGTTGCCTCACCTGGATTTTCGTGTTCGCTGAGGCTTTGTCCGGCGGCCAGGGCCAGAATGGTCTGACGCAGCGCATGCTCCTGCCCGCCGTACACCGTGTGCGCGGCGCGGCCGACGCGAGCACCGCGCGCGGCGTTGAGTTGCGCATCAGCCAGATCTGCCATCGACAACGCGTCCATGTCCGCCGTTCCCATCTGTTCGCCCCTCAACGATTGACCGGGCTGAGTACCACGCCGATTTCGCCCACCCACCGCGGGCATCGGGCCCTACCACCACACGTTACCGCGCCCGCCGGTCGACTCGGCTTTCAATTCTGCCACTCTCTGGACAGCACCCTGCTGAATACCCCGCCCCCCACGGGCGCCGTCTCGGCAGCCCGGGCCACACGGCCGATGGGTGGAATTTGGCGCGCCGTACCGGCACCCGCCGAGCCCGTCACGTTCCAGGCACGATGCCGACGACTGCAACAGCGGTGAGCGAACTCCGATACCGGTAGAAGGTCCGCCGCATTCCGAGGACCCGGCGCCGAGCGGCGCCGCTCTTGATGAGATTGCCGAGGATCCGCACCACACCTGCTGGCCCTTCGTCCGCCAGCACACGGGCGGGATTGAGCAAGGCCATCGGCGCATGGTCGACAGTAGCGATCTCGAACCCGGTTTCAGTCAGCAGCTGGCCCCACTCCGCCACCGTGAGAGGGCGGGCGTTGACCTTGATGGCACGCGCCATGTCACGGCGGATCTCGTCCTTGGTGTCTTGAGGCATCGAGTCCGGCTTCAGCCCAAGCTCATGGATCGCGTACCGGCCGCCAGGGCGCAGCACTCGGAAGGCTTCGGCGACGATCGCCCGCTTGGCTTTTTCTCCCTGCATTGTCAGCATCGCCTCACCGACAACGACATCGACACTTGCTCTGGGCAGTCCCGTCTCCGCTGCATCCGCGACGACCACTGACCCCTGAACCGGCGCGACAATCCTGCGGACTGTCTCCGTCGCGGCCGCGGTATCGTCCACCCCCACGTAAGACCTTGGATGCAAGGCAACGATGTCGTCGGCGGTGCGTCCTAAACCCGGCCCCAACTCCACGACATCGGCGCCCTCGATCCGGGCGGCCGCAAGGAGTCGCCTGGTCAGCTCAAGTCCGCCGGGGCGCGCGTGCTTTGCTGGACGGTCAGATCGCCCGATGAGGAAGCGCAGGCGCGTCGGGTGGCGGACAATATTACCTTCG
>JBMYXJ010000275.1:1903-4489 GCA_049608285.1 Mycobacterium sp.
AGCACACGTTTTCCGAGCCGGGCCAACAGCCAATGGCCCGGTAGGTCGGCGTAGGAGCGCTCGGCGAGCGGTAGGGTTTCTGGGCCTGTCGGCACCGAATCAGGCATATCGGATGGTCCTTTCGACGGCGGCGATCAGGAAGATCGCCGTGAATAATGCGCACACAAAGAGCAGCGCGGCGTTCTCACCCCACGGCGGAGTCAGCACCGTGTACTGGCCCGTGGCGTACACCCCGTTTAGGACGGGCAGGAATCGCTGCAGGAACGCTCCGCTGGGCAGATAGCCGGCTGCCGGTTCGACCACGAAGGCCCACAACAGGATTGCGCCGGCCGCCCCCAGCGGAGACCGTATGACCGCGCCGACGCCGACACCGGCTCCCGCCGCGAAGAAGGCCAGCACGGCAACGGTGCACAACATTCGGAGTGCGACAACATCGGTGGCCGATACGGCGCCATACACTCGCGGTGACACCACAGGCAGAACAACAAGCACGAACGCAAGCGTCACTGCAGCGACTACTGCGCCGAGCGCGCCATAGAACAACCATCTACCCGACAACACCGACCACTGCCTCGGGATCGCCAGACGCACATACTCCGCTGTCCGGTAGCGGTTTTCGCAGGATTGACTATCAGCCGCGGCGACAGCGATCAGAGTGACGGTGATGGTGATGACCCAGTAGCCGGCATTTGACGTCGACACCTGCAACACCGACAGCTGCCCGGGGATACGCGCGAAAGACTCTGCAACCCCGGCAATGCCGAGCGTAATAGCGATCGGGACCACCACGGCCGCAGGCATCAGAACAGTCCACAATCGGCTACCCCCCGCGGTGCGGATACCCTCAGCGCGCAGACTGCGGGCAACGTGGAGTGCGATCATCCGCACTCCATCAGTTCGGACTCCAACCACCGCTGCCCTTCGGCGTGGGTGGGGATCGCGTCTTGCAGACTGCTTGTCACCCTAAGTCGTCCGCCGTCGAGAATGGCGATGCGATCGGCGGTGAGCAAAACCTCACCCAGCATGTGCGTGGCTACCACTACCGTGCAACCAGCATCGGCGAGCTGCCGCAAGAGGTTACGGACCCAGACGACCCCGAGCACATCAAGACCGTTGAGCGGCTCGTCGAAGAGAACCGCCCGCGGCCGGCACAGCAGCGCGCTGGCGATCGCAAGCCGTTGGCGGGCGCCCAGGGATAAACCACCGATTCGTTCGGATCGGGCAGAGTGCAGCCCGGTCTCGCCAAGCACCTCGGCGGCCTGTGCGGTGGCGGTCCCGGCGAGCCCAGCCAGCCAACACAAATGCCGCCAGACGGTGTGCCGCGGATTACCCACCCCCGGGCCGAGGTGCGCGCCCACTAGCTGCGGGTTGCCGGAGGGCCGTTGGCCACAGACGCTGACGGTGCCCTGATCGGGCCGGTCGAGGCCGGCTATCAGGCGCAGCAGTGTGGTCTTTCCGGCCCCATTGAGACCCAGCAGAGCCGTCACCGACCCGGTGGGAAAGGTCACCGTCACGTCGCTCACGGCAGGCCTTGCCTCAAAGGTCTTTGTCACTTGTGTCAGTTCGATCATTGGAAATTGCACGGGATCGGCAGCCCAAGCGCCTCGACGCCGTTGCACAGCGACCTGCTTGCCAGCTTCCATCTGCCGTCGATACGGCGCCACTCAGCGTTGATCTGCACCGTCGGAGCGCCCTGGCGGCTGGCGTTGATCACGGCGGTGTGCGTATCGCCGTCGTGGGTCTCGGGACCTGTCACCAGGCTCGATCCCCTTGGTGGCCGGAAAAAACCGATGCGATAGACCATCTTCGGTACAACGACGGCGCGCTTTCCGCCCTCCAACTGCGCTGCCTTGACCTCATCTGGTGCCGGCGTACCGACCAACAGCCGAATCTGGGCGTCGAGCTCGGCCAGCGTCGGCACTTCGGAGATAATCGCAAATCCCTGTTGAGCTTGCGGATCCGTCGGGGTTGTGGGGTACGCGTTCACCGCAGGCGCCACGCCGACAACCAGTGCAGCAGTAGCGGCCACCGCAGCCGTGAGCACCCGAACCCCTACAACCATCAACCGCTCCTGATCAAAAGGAAGAATCAGCGGTTAATGTAGAGGCCCATCGCTAATAAGGCAAGCCTATCCTTGCTTTTACCGTAGTCCGACCAGGCGCAGCCACCTGCCTCGCAGGCTGGTCACAACCAGCGCCGAACCAATGCTCCGCAGCGACCTACAGCATGCAGCTGACGCAGCCCTCGACTTCAGTTCCCTCCAACGCCATCTGACGCAGCCGGATGTAGTACAGCGTCTTGATGCCCTTACGCCAGGCATAGATTTGCGCCTTGTTCACCTCGCGAGTGGTGGCGGTGTCCTTGAAGAACAGCGTGAGGCTCAGCCCCTGGTCCACATGCTGGGTCGCCGCGGCGTAGGTGTCGATGATCTTCTCGTAGCCGATCTCGTAGGCGTCTTGGTAGTACTCCTGGTTGTCGTTGGTCAGATACGGCGCCGGATAGTAGGCGCGCCCGATCTTGCCTTCCTTGCGGATCTCGATCTTGCTGGCCACCGGGTGAATCGAGCTCGTGGAGTGGTTGATGTAG
>JBMYXJ010000276.1:0-4487 GCA_049608285.1 Mycobacterium sp.
CCATGGTCATCATCGCCATGGTCATCATCGCCATGGTCATCATCGCCATGGTCATCATCGCCATGGTCATGGTCATCATCGCCATGGTCGTCATCGCCATGGTCGTCATCGCCATGGTCGTCATCGCCATGGTCGTCATCGCCATGGTCGTCATTGCCATGGTCGTCATTGCCGGTGGCACCGACAGAGCCTTCAGCCATCGGGCGTTCGAGGCTGGCCAAGTACATGGATACCGGCACCGACCTGGGCTGACTGCCGACACCTGCAAATGCAGTCGCCGTAATCACGAACTGGTCGTCAATCAGCAGCGAAGGGGTTCCTGCATAGACGCATACGAGAACCCCCGCGAATGCAGCCCCAAGAGTTCGCCGCCAGTGTCTATTCATGCCCCGACCTCAGATCATTGTCACTCAATCGTGTGAAGGGGTCAGATCTTAATAGTAATGGTTATCGTTAGCAATGACAGTGGTTGCCTACCGGCGCCGGGTACGCGCCATCCAACTCCCGTGCTCACGTACTTGAGCGTTTCTCCAACGCGATGGGCTCACCGGAATCGGCCGCTGCGGCCATACCCGCCAACCCGTGTTCGCATTCGAACGCAGGCCGTCCAGCGATACGTCTAGCCTTGGCCCATGCCTAGCGCATCCGTCGACCTGAACGCCGATCTCGGCGAAGGCTTCGGCGTCTGGACACTTGGCGACGACGACGCCATGCTCGACATGGTTACAAGCGCCAACATCGCATGTGGATTTCACGCCGGAGATGCCGCCACTCTGGCACGCGCGTGCAGTTCGGCGGCCGAGCGGGGCGTACGCATCGGTGCGCAAGTGAGCTACCGTGACCTCGAGGGCTTTGGAAGGCGATTCATCGACGTACCGCCCGACGAGCTGACCGCCGACGTCATCTACCAGATCGGCGCCCTTCAAGCCCTCGCCCGAGTCGCCGGGACTACGCTAAGTTACGTCAAACCCCATGGCGCACTGTATAATTCGATCGTCGACCACCGAGGTCAAGCCCGCGCTGTGGCCGAGGCAGTTCACGCGTTGGATCCCGGCCTCGCGGTGCTCGGATTGAGCGAGTCCACATTCTTCGCCGAAGCGCAGCGCTTGGGTCTGCGTACAGTGCCCGAGGCATTCGCCGACCGCGCCTACCGCCCGGACGGCCGGCTGGTGTCCCGACGTGAGCGCAATGCGGTACTGCACAACCCCGAGGAGATCGCCGACCGGGTGATATCAATGGTCACGACGGGGCGGGTAACCGCTGTCGACGGCTCGACCATACCTATCAGCGTGGAATCCGTATGTGTGCACGGCGATTCTCCTGGAGCAGTACATATTGCGTGTGCGGTGCGGGATCGACTCACCTCTGAGGGTGTACGCCTGGAGCCGTTCAGCTAGCCATGGGCGTCTCTGCTTCCGCCGGTCCAGCGGATATTCGCGCTCCCGAATGGTTGCGCGGCACCGCCGAGCGCCGTCAGCGCGGGGCTGGACGCCTCTCGGTGAGCCCGTACCGAATCAGCCGGGAACTGTTGGCCACCACGGCAACCGAGGATGCGTTGTGCAGCACCGCGGCTAACACCGGTGACAGCGCTCCGCCTGCTCCGACCAGCAGACCTAGCGCGTTGACCGCGATCGACATTGTGTAGTTCTGCCTGATCACGGCGACGGCCCGGCCACCGAGATCACGCACGTCGAGCAGCCGCTGCAAATCATCACTGGCCAGGGCTACATCCGCGGTCTCCACCGCGACGTCGGTGCCGCCCAAGCCCATGGCGATACCGATATCAGCCACGGCCAGTGCCGGGGCATCGTTGACACCATCGCCAACCATCGCCACGACAGCGCCCTCATCACGAAGCCGCCGCACAACATCCAGTTTGTCGTCGGGAAGTACCTCAGCACGCCACTCAGTGATACCGAGCTGTTCGGCCACCGCCTCAGCTGCGTCGGGATGGTCACCGGTGAGCATGATGATTCGGCGCACGCCGTTGGCCCGAAGCTTGTCCAGCACGTCAGAGGCCTCGGGTCTAACCTCGTCGCGAAGGCTGATCAGGCCGACCAGCTTGCCATCGACGGCAAGTAGCAGTGGCGTCTCCGCTTGCCGACGCAGATTGGACACCCATTCGGTTGCCTTCTTTGTCACCCGCACGTTCTCTTGGCGCAGTAGCGAGGGGCTTCCCAGCAGCAAAGTCCGGCCGTCAGCCCGAGTGCGCATTCCCAAGCCGACGAGTACTTCGCATTCCTCATGCGGCGGGATCTCAACGTGGCGTTCCTTGGTCGAACGAATCACCGCCTCAGCCAGTGGGTGCCTGGAATGGATCTCCGAGCTGGCCGCATACGCCAGCACCTGCTCAGGCTCCCAATCCTTATGAAAGGCAACCAGATTGGTCACCACTGGGCGGCCGAGCGTGAGCGTGCCGGTCTTATCGAAGACCACAGCGTCCACACGGCCGGCCTCTTCTAGGTGCGAACCGCCCTTAATGAGGATGCCCCGCCGGGCGCCGTTGCCGATCGCAGCGCTGATCGCCGTTGGAGTTGACAGACCAACCGCGCACGGGCACGCCACCAGCAGCATCGTCATCGCGCGCCGGACATCGCCGGTGATGACCAAGGTGGCAGCCGAAAGTAGGAAGGACGCAGGCACAAAGCGGCGGGAGAAACTTTCTCCTACTGTCTGAATGGGCGCTCTGTGCTCTTGGGCCTCTTCAACGCGCGTGATGATGCGGCCAATCGTCGTCTCACTACCGACCGCTTGGGCGCACACCACCAAGCGACCCCGGACCACCACCGAACCAGCAAAGACCCGGGCATCAGCTGTCACTGCGACGGGCAGGTTCTCGCCAGTGATCGCCGACTGGTCGACAATCGCCTCACCGTCGAGGACAGTACCGTCGACCGGTAACGCCGTCTGGTCGTGGATCACGACCTCGTCGCCAACCCGCAACTCAGCCGTCGCTACTTCGACCTCGGTTGCATCGGGCATCCGCAGCCATGCCGTGTCCTGAGTACCCTGCAGCAGGTTGGCAATCGCTCGACGTGTGCGTCGCAGCGTCAAGTCTTGCAAGTACTCGCCGATGTTGAGCAGCCACAGCACCGTCAGCGCAACCACGTTTTCGCGTAACACCAGGCTGGCAATGGTGGCAGCGCTGACCAGGACATCGGTACCGGCAGAACGGTTTTCGCGGAGAGTTCGCAACGCTCCGCGGAGGAACGGATACCCGGTGAAAATCGTGGCGCCACTGACGACGAGACGACTCGTTGGGCCCAGCAGCGGAGGACGAACAAACACATAGCGGCGTATACCGAGAAGCGCCAGCGCCAGGCCGCCGACCCCCATTCGCAGCAAATCGGCATTGGCGATGTCGGCTGAGCGGGGTAGGCGAGCTGGAACCAGGTCTCGCGGAACACTAGCGGCGGACTCGATTGCCTGGATCACCGCAGCGCGATCACAGCGCTTGGGCGAGTACCACACGACCACCGACGCGGTCCGAGGATAAGCATGCACGCCGCGCACGCCAGGCGCCTGCTCTACGGCATCCTCGATCGCGACGGCCCGCAGGGGATCGTTGCGAAACCAAGGCGCCCGCAGGCGCATCCGACCTGCAGCATCAGAGATGACGGTCAGGGCTACCACAACGGTCAGTGGTCGTGGGCGTGCTCACCGTCAGCGACGGCCGGTGGCGGGGCTTCTTCGCCGATACGCTCGCGAGCCTCGGCGACGACGTCGGCGACCTGGAGCCGCGCGGACTCCGCACCTTCCTCGGCCTTGCGTGCCCCGCGCAGGGCATAGGCGGTGGCCGTGACGGACGCCTCTCGAAGAGGGGCCCTCGCCACCATCTTGCGGACACCCTGGTAGGCCGCAGCTCCCACCACACCAGTGACCACTGTCGATGCCGCCTTCGCCAGAAAACCATGCAGGACCATTGAGCCATCCTAACGCTATTGCCGCGGAGGTCACTTGTCGCTGAGTCCGCGGCTGGCACAATGACCTCCGTGGCCGTCGAGACGAACTCAACACGCCTTCGTGTGAGCTCGATGCACGTGTTCGTCGCGACGATAGTGGGGTTGGCCTTTGCAGGCGGGACGCTGCGCAGCCTAGTCACAGGGACACCGGATGTGGCGACCGCTGCGACGGTGTTCTGCGGGATTTTTGTACAGGCACTCCCCTTTCTGGCCCTCGGCGTGATGGTCAGCGGCGCAGTCGCGGCCCTGGTCACACCCGAACGACTGGCTCGCTGGCTACCCCGCCGGCCCACCGTTGCGGTCGTTGCCGCCGGTGTCAGCGGCGCGGCGCTCCCAGGCTGCGAGTGCGGTTCAGTGCCAATCGCCCGCCGGTTGTTCGGTGCGGGAACCGTCGGGGCCGCGGCTCTGACGTTCATGCTCGCCGCCCCGGCTATCAATCCCATCGTGTTGGTCTCTACCGCGGTGGCCTTTCCCGGCGAACCGATGATGGTGCTGGCCCGGTGTGTGGCTTCGCTGCTGACGGCG
>JBMYXJ010000277.1:0-4481 GCA_049608285.1 Mycobacterium sp.
GTAGACCACCATCGCCGATACCAGCGCGATGAGCACCCACAGCACGATCACCTGATCGATCCAGGCGCCCGGCGGCGGCGCGCCGGGGAGGAAGCGGCGCAGCGGGACGACGGCGAACAGCAGGGCGGCCAACCAGGCCGCGAACGGTGGCACGAACTTCCGCTTGCCCGTCACGGTCTCCACGGCGACGAACATCGCCAGTATGGGCAAGGTGATCAGCACCAGGATGATGCCGAGGTCGAATGCCAGCGTCCCGCGGTTGCGGTGCAACACAACCATCAACTCCGCGGTTTGCAAACCGGCTGTGTCGATGTGAATGTCCCAGCCCTCGATACCGCCGCTGAATCGGATCTCGGCGGGCTCCACGAAACGGGAATCGCCGGACCCGATGATCACATCGGCACTGATCGGTCTAGTTCGATAGGTGTCAAATGGCCAGTGGTTGGGGTCGCCGTCCACGGTGAGCGTGGCAATAGTGCTTGCTGGGGTCTGGCCCTCTTCGAACGTGATCGCGCCGACATCTGTCCACGGGTATATGCGCACGACGATGTCGGTATTGAGCACATCGAGCCGATCGTCGACGTAGCGCTCCGGTGGGATGAGCCAGATGGTGGTTTCCAGCTGTCTGGCTCCGGTGTGGATGGTGTTCATTTGAATGGAGACCACCGGGATATCCGCCGGGTGGGAGTCCAACGGTTTCAAATGCTCCGACGAGCTGCTGATCCACCAGTACCCGAGCAACGAAGTGATGTAGAACAGCGCGACAATGAAGACGCTCGGCCGGGCCACGCGCATCCCTCCGCGCGGTGGGCGGGTGTCATCGGGCACCCGACGATGTTAACGCTCGGCGCTGAACCTAACGTGCGAACATCAGCGCGCGCTTGACCTCCTGGATGGCCTTGGTCACCTCGATGCCGCGCGGGCAGGCGTCCGTGCAGTTGAAGGTGGTGCGGCAGCGCCACACCCCGTCGATGTCGTTGAGGATGTCGAGCCGCTCAGCAGCGCCCTCGTCCCGGCTGTCAAAGATGAACCGGTGGGCGTTGACGATGGCTGCCGGCCCGAAGTAAGACCCTTCATTCCAGTAGACCGGGCAGCTGGTGGTGCAGCACGCGCACAGGATGCACTTGGTGGTGTCGTCGTAGCGCGCCCGGTCGGTCCTGCTCTGTATCCGCTCGCGGGTCGGCTGATTGCCTGAGGTGATCAAGTAGGGCTTGATGGCGCGGAACGCGTCGAAGAACGGCTCCATGTCCACGACAAGATCTTTCTCCACCGGCAGTCCGCGGATCGGCTCGATCGTGACGGTGAGCGGCGTGCTCGCCTTCTTGGGCAGCAGGTCGCGCATAAGCACCTTGCAGGCCAGGCGATTGACGCCGTTGATGCGCATCGCGTCCGATCCGCAGACGCCGTGCGCGCAGGACCGCCGGAATGTCAAGGTTCCGTCCAGGTACCACTTGACGTAATGCAGCAGGTTGAGCAGCCGGTCCGACGGTAGACACGGCACCCGGAAGCTCTGCCAGCCGCCCGAATCCGCGTGGGCGCCAGGGTCCTCCGGATTGAACCGCGCGATCTTTACCGTCACCATCACCGAGCCCTCGGGTACTGGTGGCAGCTCGGGCTCGTTCGTCTGGATCTCAGTGGCCGTCGCCATGTCTCTTCCCCTGGCCGTGCGAGCGCTCGTCGGTCATTATCAATATTTCCGTTCCATCGGTTCATACCGAGTCTGGACCACGGGCTTGTAGTCCAATCGAATATCGGACAGCAGATTCGTCGTGTCGGGGGACTCCCCGGTTGCTTCGTCCCTGCCCTCGAGGACCTTGTAGGCCATCGTGTGCCGCATGTAGTTCGTATCGTCGCGGTTGGGGTAGTCCTCGCGGGCGTGCCCGCCGCGGGATTCCTTGCGGTTCAGCGCCCCCACCACGGTGACCTCGGCGAGCTCAAGCAGGAAACCCAGCTCGATAGCTTCGAGTAGGTCGCTGTTGTAGCGTTTTCCCTTGTCGTGCACGGTGATTCGCGAGTAACGCTCCTTGAGTGCATGGATGTCGGTCAACGCCTGCTTGAGTGTCTCCTCGGTGCGGAAAACCGCCGCGTTGTTGTCCATCGACCGCTGTAGTGCGCTACGGATGTCGGCGACGCGCTCGTTGCCGTGTTCGGAGAGGATGTCACCGACCCAACCGGTAACCATGGCGGCAGGATTGCGGGGTAGGTCGACAAAATCGCGGCCCAACGCGTAGTTGGCGGCTGCGATGCCGGCGCGACGTCCGAACACGTTGATGTCCAACAGAGAGTTGGTGCCAAGGCGGTTGGCGCCGTGCACCGACACACACGCGCACTCCCCGGCGGCGTAAAGGCCGGGCACGATGGTGGTGTTGTCGCTGAGCACGTGGCCGCTGACGGTGGTCGGGATGCCGCCCATCACGTAGTGACACGTTGGGTACACCGGCACGAGTTCAGTGACCGGATCCACGCCGAGATAGGTGCGGGCGAACTCGGTGATGTCAGGCAGCTTGGCTTCGAGGACGTCCGCACCAAGGTGGCGTACATCGATGTAGACGTAGTCCTTGTTGGGCCCGGCGCCGCGGCCCTCCAGCACTTCGAGCACCATCGAGCGCGCCACGATGTCGCGCGGGGCCAGGTCGACGATCGTCGGGGCGTAACGCTCCATGAACCGTTCGCCCTCGCCGTTGAGCAACCGGCCGCCCTCGCCGCGTACGGCCTCGGAGATCAGGATGCCCAAGCCCGCCAGTCCCGTCGGATGGAACTGGTGAAACTCCATGTCCTCTAAGGGGAGTCCTTTGCGGAAGATGATTCCCAGACCGTCGCCGGTCAGCGTGTGCGCGTTGGAGGTGGTCCTGTACATGCGACCCGAGCCGCCGGTGGCGAACACGACCGCCTTGGCATGGAAGACATGAATGTCACCGGTGGCCAGCTCGTAGGCGATGACGCCGGTGGCCACCGGGCCGGCCGCGGTGTGCGTCATTGCGATGTCGAGTGCGTAGAACTCGTTGAAGAACTCGACATCGTGTTTCACGCAGTTCTGGTACAACGTCTGCAAGATCATGTGCCCTGTGCGGTCGGCGGCGTAGCACGCCCGTCGCACGGGCGCTTTGCCGTGGTCGCGGGTGTGCCCGCCGAACCGGCGCTGATCGATGCGGCCCTCAGGGGTCCGGTTGAACGGCATACCCATCTTCTCGAGATCGAGCACTGCGTCGATGGCCTCCTTGGCCATGATCTCGACGGCATCCTGATCGGCTAGGTAGTCACCGCCCTTGACGGTGTCGAACGTGTGCCACTCCCAGTTGTCCTCTTCGACGTTGGCCAGTGCTGCGCACATTCCGCCCTGAGCCGCACCGGTGTGACTACGCGTCGGGTACAGCTTGGTCAGCACCGCGGTGCGGGCGCGCGGGCCCGCCTCGACTGCGGCGCGCATGCCGGCTCCGCCCGCGCCGACAATGACGACGTCGTGGCGATGTTCTTGAATCAAGGTTGTCGTCTCCTTCTAACCATTAGCGAGGATCAAGAGATGGTCGCGTCGAAGGTCAACAACACGTAGGTGCCCAGGACCAGGGTGAACGTTATCGACAATGCCAGCAAGGTGTTCAGCCAGAACTTCGTGGAGTCCTTGCGGGTGTAGTCGGCGATGATGGTGCGCATTCCATTGCCGCCGTGTAGCTGGGCGAGCCACAACAACAGCAGGTCCCAGATTTGCCAAAACGGGGTGGCCCAGCGTTGCGCGACATAGTTGAAGTCGATGCGGTAGACGCCGCCGTCCCAGATCAATCCGATGAAAAGGTGTCCCAGGGCCAGGAAAATGAGCACGACGCCGGAGAACCGCATGAACAGCCAGGTGTACTTCTCGAAGTTAGGCATTCCGCTGGCGCGCCGCGCCGACCGCGGGTTGTCCAGGCCCGCGGGCCGGTCGTGGCCGCGCTGCATGACCGGGGCTGGGCCGCCGCGGTCGCTGATGTGATCGTATGGATTCTCGACCCGGTTGCCCGCGCTCACAGGAACCGCTCCGCCATGTGCATTCCGATCACGCCGAGCGCCGGGATGAAGACCGCCAGCCACACGCCGGCGACAACCCATAACATCAGCCGTTGATACTTCGGTCCGTGCTGCCAGAAGTCGATCAGCATCACCCGTACGCCGTTGAGCGCGTGATACAGGACCGCGGCAACCAGGCCGATCTCCATCAGCCCGACGATCGGGGTCTTGTAGGTGCTGACGACCTCGTTGTAGGCGTCCGGACTCACCCGCACCAACGCAGTGTCAAGCACGTGGACGAACAGGAAGAAGAAAATGGTCGCGCCGGTGATGCGGTGGAGCACCCAGGACCACATGGCCGGATCACCACGGTAAAGGGTCCGTCTTCGCGATTGGGCTTGGGGAGCGGGCAGGTCCCCGTTTCCGGGTGTCAGACTCGATGTCTGAGTACTCATCTGGCCTCCAACGCCATCGGTGAACGCTCGGGGAGGAGGTCCGGC
>JBMYXJ010000278.1:0-4480 GCA_049608285.1 Mycobacterium sp.
TATTTTTCAGCTACCTTGCGGGGACCTGCCCCCGTGACCTGAACCCGGCCCCGCGCCGGGTTCTTCGTTTCTGGCTCCCCGAAACACCCCCATACCCCGCCCTGAGCGGGGTTTTTTGCGTTGGAGAAATTCCCCTCCGGATGGCTATTCCGACTCTCCAATCGACGCAAGCGTACGTCCTCAATCTGGACGACTCGTCAGCCGCGATATACACGCTCTCGGAGGATACGGTTGGCAACAAAGCGTCGCTGATCAAGCTGCTGACAGTCTTCACGATGATGGAGCACGGCTTCAACACGAAGACTCTCATGGAGGCCGAGGTGGCGACCGTCATCGCCGCCGACATCGTGGGTGGGACGGGGACACCTTTTGTCGTCGGTGAGGACTACGACATGTGGGCGTGCGCCATGCTGGCGTTGTTCGAGTCTTCAAACGACGCCTGTCAGTTGATGGCTCGCCATATCGGCACTGAGATCTTCATTGCTGCGGGAAGTACGGGCAGCACAGGCGTGGCTCGGTTCGTGGAGGAGATGGACACCGTTGCCACGAACGCGGGCGCTACCAACACCACGATCACTATCCCCGATGGCCGCACGGGGAACACAACCACGGTTGAAGACCTGGGCCTGATTCTTCGCGCGGCCAATACATCTATGTTCGACAACGCGGACATGAGGGCGGTGTTCCGGCAGTACCAGACGACCGTTGACTACGACAACGGAAGCCCACAAACCAGAACCACCCAAAAGGAGGGGATGAACGGGCAAGTGCCTCCCGGTCATGTGATGGGAAAGGCGGGCACCACAGGGCACAAGTGGTGGGTGTGTGAGCTTCCTAACGGCCAGCATGTGGGGATCGTTACCAGCGGCGGCGACAGCGGCGATGATGATTTCGAGGATGCGATGGATCTGTACCGACAGATCCTGATCGATTTCCCGTCAACCCTAGGAACCCCTGGAACTCCCGCCACCCTGTCGTGGATGGCTACGCAGGCCGGTGGCAACCTGCTTGCCTGGGATGACACCAGCCTGATGTACCAGGACGATGGCACGTCTACTCCGGCTGACGCGGACACGGATCCTGTACGACGTTGGTATCCCTCCGACGAGATTGGGACATCGGGGCACTACTTCCGTTGTGATTCTGAGGCGGCCCGTCCCCAAAGGGATACGACCACAGAGCTGGGGCTTATCACCTTCGGGAACGGCGCCTCTGCCACGCTTCATCTGGGGGCTAAAGGCTTCGAAGACACCACCTTCTTTGCTGATGCCAACGAGGAGTACATGGTTGCCATGTACTGCCTTGGCTCGGGCTCTTCAGGACACGTTTTCGGGCGGCGTGGTAGCGGCAGCATTGACCTGCAGTTCGCTGCGGGAAGTGCCACTACCAACATCCGCAACGTAAGAGGCAACACCGGGTCTTTGCACGCTAACGTTCCAGCCCCATGGACCAGCGATGAAGAGAGCGTGTGCGGTGCCTTCTGGGATGCCACTGATTTCAGGTGGATGGGTGGCGGACAGACAGGCGAAGCCGGTACGGCGGGCACTGCTTCGGACTCAGCCAACAACTTCTTTCTAGGTCGTCACGGAGGCGGTTTCGATTGGGATGGAGAGCTTGGCCGCATCATCATGCTGGACAAGGCCGACCTCGACATCTTCCAGCACATGCGAGATTGGGCCCTGGATTCTCCGAGGAACCAGTTTCGAGATGCCACGGGAGCCGCTCCTGGCGGAGGTGCCGCCCTCCCTTCACACATGAATCGAGCAACGCAAGTTCTCCTGACGAGGTAACGCCATGAGCGGACGCATGTACTCAGCCATCTTCGAGAAGGTCGCGGCGACCGCCGCACAAGATCTATTCGAGGTGGTCGCGCCTTCTACGGCCATCGTCGTGGTTCATGCGCTGTACCTGTCCCAGGACACTGAAGAAGGGGATGCGCAGTCGGAAATGCTCTCACTGCTGATCCACCGCGGTACAGCGACTGGCAGCGGCGGTACGTCGGAAACCCCGAACCCGCTCGACCCTGGCGACAGTGCCTTCGGCGGGACGTGCGAGGTCAACAACACCACGCAGAGCGTAGAGGGAACGCACCTTCACTCGGATGCCTGGAATGTGCAGATCCCGTACCAGATGGTGTGGACGCCTGAAACACGCCCCGTGGTGCCGCCGTCAGGCCTGTTCATCGTTGAACTGCAGGACGCCCCGGCCGACTCGGTGACGATTTCAGGAACGCTGTACTTCGAGGAAATGGGCACCTGACGCATGGGTGCCGTTTTCCGGGAGTCATTTCGTCACCAGAGGTACATCCGGCCGAGATTCCTTCCGGGCGAAGCGCCAGCGGCGATTGAAGCCTCGCTGTCCCTTGGGATTGATGTAGGGGCTTCCTCCCCGGCCCCGGAGCTGACCTCCGAGGCATCTTTGGCGCTGGCTGCTGAAATGGGGGCCAGCCAGGTAGCGCTACTGGATGCCCAGACGGCCATGCAGTTGGCGGTGGACCACGGCATATCGCCAACTGCGATCGCAACGCTGGCCGCTGCAGCCACCTTCGACGTGGATGCAGGCATCCTCGCGGAAACGGACGGCGCTGCGGAGGGCTTGGTCACGCTGACCGCGTCCTACGGCGACACCGTAGACGGCGTCATGAACGCAGAGACCGCAGTGTCACTCTCGGTGTCCAAGAGCCTGGCGCCGAGCGGCGGCCTGGATCTGGCATCGGCGGCGACCCTTGCCTTGAATGCAGGCACCGCGGCGAGTTCGGAACTGTCCATCGAGGGCGAGATATCGCTCTCCGCGTCGCTGGGCGTCGCTGATGCCGTGGTCGCCACGCTCGCGCCACAGGTCTCTCTGGGTACAACGCTTGCCCTGGCGAGCAGCGCATTGGCGGATCTCGAAGCGCAGGCGGCAATGGGCGCCGACGTCGGCACCACCGTCAGCAGCGGTTCTGACGTTGAAGGTGGAATCAGTCTCGCTGTCGAAGCGTCGATCACGGTGACCGGGTCGACGCTCGTGGTTTCAGTTGTCACACCTGAAGGGCGCCGCCTGTTGATTCAGGCAGACGACCGAGTTTTAAAGATTCAGTGAGGTAAACGCCGATGAGCGCGAAGACGGTAAAGATGCTGGACACGGTAGAGGATTCCCACATCCTCACTGATCCCGAAGAGATGAAGGTGCCGGCTGCCCCAGGCCACGCTGAAACGAAGAAGATGGGAAAGCGTGACCGAATCATCAGCGTGTCCCGGGTTGGCAAATTCCTTAAGGGCGGCACGTACAAGTTGCCCGCCAGTCAGGCCGACGAGCTGGTGTTTCTAAACGTCGCCCAGGAGGCCGAGGCATGATCATCAAGGTTCCACACATCCCTGGCGACCCGGCGAAGCTCCAGGCCATACTGCACGAGGCCGGCGCCGGGCATCAGTCGGCCGCGTTCCTGCACCACTACCACGTTGAGTGCTTCCGGCCGGATGGCTCGCTGCGCTGGAAGGACGACTGCTACAACATCGTGGTCAACACCGGCCTGGATGAGGTGCTGGACAAGGTCTACAAGGGCTCCAGCTACACTGCTGCCCACCATGTCCTGCTGACGGACGGCACTCCGACCATCGCCGCGGGCGACACCATGGCCAGTCATGCCGGGTGGGTCGAGGTGACGGCGTACAGCGAGAGCGTGCGCCAGGCCCTGACGCTCGGCACGGTTGCGTCCCAGTCTGTGGACAACAGCGCAAGCAAGGCCGCATTCAGCATCGACACGAACAGCACCACGGTGGGAGGCGCTGGCATCACCACGAACAACACGAAAGGCGGCACCACCGGCATTCTGATGGGCGCCGCAGCGTTCAGTGGTGGTGACAAGTCAACGGATGACGGCGACACCCTGAACGTCACGGTGACGCTGACCGCTGCCGCTGCCTGATGCCTCGCTATCCGTCCGACACTGCGGCGCCGGTAACGGTTACGCCGAAGGACCCGGACAGCGTCATCGACTACCTGTTCGACTTCGCGCCGCTCACTAATGGGCGTGACCCCAATGGGTCTGACTGGTTGAGTTCTGGCGAGTCCATCGCCAGCCACGTCATCGAGGCGGATAGCGGAATCACGGTAGATAGCAGCGTGGCGGCTGATTCGAACCGAAGCGTTCGCGTCTGGTTGTCGGGTGGGACAGTCGGTGAGACGTACACGGTGACCTGTCGCATCACTACGGACACGAGTCCTGCGAGGGTTGAGGACAGGTCGGCGAGCATCTCGGTGGCTGAGAAATAGATGGCTGTCGCTATCGGCCCGCACACAACTGGAGACCTATGCAAAGCGTTGGGCCTGGAAGGCCGCATGGTCAAGCGTATCCGCATTGACGTACCGCATGACGGAATTGTGACCGCAGATGTTGAGATGCTCGTAGAGGATGGGGAAGGAGATGGGCTTGTGGATGTGCTGCGCCACTACGAGTTGCATGAATCGACGGGTCCTTTCAAGACCTGACTCCGTGCGG
>JBMYXJ010000279.1:0-4479 GCA_049608285.1 Mycobacterium sp.
GGCGGCGAGCGAGTAAGGGCAGCAGTACCCGGTGCGGTAGAAGGCGGTTGAGCACGGCGGCGGCGCGGTTGGGTGCTCCCGGCACGATTACCGACTTACCTGTGTCCAGGCCTTCGATGGCCGATTTGGCTACCGCATCGGGGTCTTCCCACAGGAACTTCGGTAGCAGCTTCTCGGCTTCCTCGTCGGGAATGCCTGCGGCTTCACCGAAGCCGGTGCGAACCGGGCCCGGGCACAGGGTCGAAACAGAAACACCGGTCTCACGTAGTTCCTCGCGCATCGCCTCGGTGTAGGACAGGACGAAGGCCTTAGCCGCTCCGTAAGACGCCTGCCAGGGCACCGGTCCGAAGGCGCCCAGGGAGGCCACGTTGAGCACCGCGCCGCGGCGGCGGGACACCATTGCTGGTACGAATCGACTGCACAAGTCGACTACCGCGGAGACATCGACCTCGACAAGTCGCAGCTCGTCTAGGGGATTTGAGCGTGCGACCGGCCCCAGGTTGGACATCCCGGCGTTGTTGACGAGGATGTCCACGGTTAGGCCCAGGGCGGCGACCTGATCGGGCAACGTGGCGCGCGCGGCGGGGTCGGCCAGGTCGGCGGGCAGGACACGTGGGTGACCGGGTAGGGAATCGGCCAGGGCCCGCAGTCGGTCGGCGCGGCGGGCCACGAGAATCACCCGGTACCCGCGTCGGGCGAACTCGCGGGCGATTTCGGCGCCGATTCCTGACGAAGCGCCAGTGATGAGTACGGCGCCGGCGTCAGATGCGGGAGGCAGCCTGGGCACGCGGCACAGCCTAACGTGGTTGTCATGACGGAGCGGCGACTCGCGGCGGTCGATGCTCAGATGTACTGGATGTCGGCTGCGATTCCGAACGACCAGTTTCTCTTGTACGCATTCGACTCTGGTCCGACCGACGTCGACCGTGCGCTGGATGAGATCCGGGGCAGAGCGGAGGTTTGTGAGGAGCTGAAACTGCGGATCCTCGACAACCGATTCTGGGCGTACCCGATCTGGGCGCCAGGCGGGGTCTGTGTGGAGCAGTTCGTCGTGCATCACCGGGCTGGCGATACCTGGGCGGGATGTTTGGCGGCGGTGGCGGCACTGGCCCAGGACCAGCTCGACCCACAAGTGATGGCGTGGAGGCTTCACGTGTTCCCCGCCGTCGAAGGTGTGCCCGCGGCGCCGACTCACGCGACCGTGGCGGTGCTCCAGATCTGTCATGCGCTCGGCGACGGAGTTCGGTCCTCGCAGTTGGCGGGCTACCTGTTCGGCCGGGCCGGCACGGTGCCCGCTGTGGTGGCGCAGCGGCATACAGCGGCCGGGCTTGTGCGACGTGCGTTCTCGGCAGCGCGTGCACATCGCAGGTTGGTCCGCGATATAGCGGCCGGACTGATTCCGGACAAGGCGGTGTCGCTCCCGGTGCTGCGCGCAAACACCCGACCGTGCGGGCCTCGCCATATCCAGACGGTGATCTGCAAGCGTGAGCGGTTGGTGGGCTCGACGATTACCGTGGGTGTACTGGGCGCGGTGTCAACCGCGCTGTCCGGACACTTGCGTGAGCTCGGCGATGACCCTGCCCAGATGGGCGCTGAGGTCCCGATGTCCAAATCGGGCCCGCGGCTGGCTCACAACCACTTCGGCAATATCGCCGTCGGCCTATATCCGAATGATCCGATTGCGGCGAGGGCTCGCCGGATCGCCGCTGATCTGCATGAACGTCGCCGCCGGGCCGCGCACCCGGCGATGCGCGCCGAGGACATGGCTTTCGCTGCGGTACCGGCGCCCCTACTCCGTTGGGGGGTGGCGCAGTTCGACGCTGACGTCCGGTCTCCCACGGTCACCGGCAACACGGTGGTGTCCAGCGTCAACCGCGGACCGCGGGACCTGCATTTCGGAACTGCGCCCGTGCTGTTCAGCGCCGGGTACCCCAGCTTGTCGCCGATGATGGGGTTGACGCACGGCGTGCATGGCATCGGTGACACGATCGCGGTCAGCGTGCACGCGGCCGAGTCGGCGATCGGTGACTTCGACGCCTACATTCAGCGGTTGGAACACGAACTGTGCGGGCGGCTGCCGACGTAACAGATGGCCTAGATTCTGCTGCATGACTGCCTACGACAGTGTGCTCGATGTTGGTGTGCTCATCCTGCGGTTGGCTCTGGGGCTGACCATGGCGGCGCACGGGTTCAACAAAGTCTTCGCCAGGGGTGGGCTGGCCGGAACCGCGCGTTGGTTTGATGGCATCGGGATGAGGCCGGGCATGTTCCATGCCCGCGTCGCCGCGTTCACGGAGATCGCTGCGGGCCTGGGTTTGGCGGTCGGTCTGCTCACCCCGGTGCCCGCGGCCGGTTTCGTCGCGCTGATGTTGGTTGCGGCCTGGACAGTGCACAAGAAAAACGGCTTCTTCATCGTCAAGGATGGCTGGGAGTACAACCTGGTGTTGGGGGTCGCGGCGGTCGCCGTGGCGACAATCGGCGCGGGCAGATTGAGCCTGGACTATGTGATCTTCTCGAGCACGAGCTTCTACGACCTGCTGCACGGGTGGTGCGGGCTGGCCATCGCCACGGCGCTCGGGCTTGCCGGGGGTATCGGCCAGCTCGTCATTTTCTACCGCCCGCCGGAAAGCCAGGATGCCTAATCAGCTCGGTGATTGCGCAGTCTGTCCACCTAGGGCGGCGCGTGGCGACGCCAACAGCAGTCGGCGCAGGGCGAACTGGAACACGTTCTAATATTGTCGGCTATGGGGTTCTTCAAGCAGGACGCGCCGGTCGTCGATTACTCGCAGTGGAGCAAGGGCACTCGGGCCGAGCGCATCGTTCCCATGGCTCGGCACTGGGCTGAGGTCGGCTTTGGCACGCCGATCGTGTTGCACCTGTTCTATGTCGTGAAGATCCTGCTGTATGTCCTCGCTGCGTGGTTGATCGTGCTGACTACCGACGGGATCGGGGGTTTCACGGACGTCGCGTCCTGGTACGCGGAGCCGATCGTGTACCAGAAGGTCGTGTTCTTCACGCTGCTCTTCGAGGTCGTCGGCCTCGGCTGTGGCTTCGGGCCGCTCAACAACCGGTTCTTCCCGCCGATGGGATCGATCCTGTACTGGCTGCGGCCCGGGACGATTCGGTTACCGCCCTGGCCCCAGCGAGTGCCGCTGACCAGGGGTGACTCCCGCACCCCGTTCGACGCGCTGCTCTACGGCGCTCTGCTTGTGGTTTTGCTCTGGGCGCTGTTTTCTGAGGGCACCGGCCCCATCCCCGAGCTCGGCACGGAGGTGGGTGTGCTCCCCGTGTGGCAGACCGCGACGATCCTCGGGCTGCTCGCGGCCGCCGGTCTGCGCGACAAGGTGATCTTCCTGGCCGCCCGTGGTGAGGTCTACGGTGCGCTTGCGGTGTGCTTTCTGTTCAGCGGAGCTGACATCATCATCGCCGCCAAACTCATCTGCGTGGTCATCTGGATCGGGGCGGCGACGTCGAAGCTCACCAAGCACTTCCCATTCGTCATCTCCACCATGATGAGCAACAACCCAGTGTTCCGCCCGCGATGGATCAAGCGCCGGTTCTTCGAACACTTCCCCGATGATCTGCGGCCGGGCCGCGCGTCGCGGTGGCTGGCGCACGCTTCTACCGCCATCGAGGCGCTGGTACCCGTGGTGCTGTTCTTCTCTCACGGCGGCTGGGTCACCGCCATTGCCGCATTCGTGATGCTGGGCTTCCACTTCGGCATCTTGTCGGCTATTCCGATGGGCGTGCCCCTTGAGTGGAACGTCTTCATGATGTTCAGTGTGCTGGCACTGTTTGTCGGTCACGCCGATATCGGGCTGGATGACTTGCAGAGCCCGTGGCCGTTGGTGCTGTTCGCGATCAGCGCGGGCATCGTTGTGCTGGGGAACCTGTTCCCTCACAAGATTTCCTTCCTGCTGGGCATGCGCTACTACGCGGGAAACTGGGACACCTCGCTGTGGTGTGTCAAGCCATCGGCGGACACCAAGATCAGGGACGGCATCGTCGCGATCGCTAGCATGCCCGCCGCACAGATGGAGAAGTTCTACGGCAGCCGGGAAACTGCCGAGATCTACCAGTACATGGGGTACGCGTTCCGCGCGTTCAACACCCACGGTCGGGCGATGTTCACGCTCGCGCACCGGGCGATGGCAGGCCAGGACGAGGCCGACTACGTCCTGACCGACGGCGAACGGATCTGCAGCACAGCGATCGGCTGGAACTTCGGCGACGGCCATCTGCACAACGAGCAGTTGATCGCTGCGCTGCACAAGCGGTGCAGATTCGAACCCGGCGAGGTGCGGGTGCTGCTATTGGAGGCGCAACCCATCCACCGGCAGCGCCAGCGGTACCGTCTGGTTGATGCCGCGACCGGCGAGTTCGAGCGCGGCTACATCCTGGTGACCGACATGGTCACCCGCCAGCCCTGGGACGACACTCTGCCGGTGCACGTGACCTGGAGGCGCGACGGGGCGGATG
>JBMYXJ010000280.1:0-4469 GCA_049608285.1 Mycobacterium sp.
AAGCCCCATATCCGAGCGGTTCGGCGACGGTGAATGCAGTGCGGTCCCGGTTGAGCGTGCCCGCAACGACCTTGCCCTCGGAGTTCTTCAGGCTGATCGTCTGAAACCATCCGTTCGAGACGTCGGCGCCGACCCGTGTGGTTGGCAGGACATCGACGGATTCGCCGGAGGGTTCGTAGGCCACCTTGGGCGCGGCGGCAGAGTCCCCAGCGCCCTCGGCGCCCCCAGCGGTCTTGGCGCCGTCCTTCATGCACGCAGCGAGCGCACCGGGCGCCACCAAGCCAAGCGCCATGGCGGCGAGCGCACGCCGCCTGGTCACCGACGGCAAGGGATTTTCAGGACTCACGTCGAAACAGAGTACTTAGATATCGCACCCAATTAGAACTGGTTCGGGTGTGAGATTGATCCCCCATGTGGCCAAAACGCCAGCCTTTACCGTCCTGGCCAGCGCAATTACGTCCGCGGTGGTTGCGTGACCGCGGTTGGTCACAGCCAAGGCGTGCTTGGTGGACAGCCGGGCAGGCGCCGAAGCGCCGGGATAGCCCTTGCCGAAACCGGCACGCTCGACGAGCCAGCCAGCGGCCAATTTGACTCCGCCAGGGGCCGGATAGTTGGGGATCGAGCCACCGTGGGCGGCGGTCAGGCGTTCGAACTCGGCGGGTGTTACTACCGGGTTGGTGAAGAACGAGCCGACGCTCCAGGTGTCATGGTCGTCTTGGTCAAGCACCATGCCCTTACCTGCGCGCAGGGCAAGCACCTCCGCGCGCACTCGTGCCGGGTCCGTGCGCCCCCCGGGCTCGGTGTCGAGTGCGGCCGCCAGTTCGGAGTACCGCAGCGGGGCGCTGCGTCCCCTGGGGTCCAGCAAGAACTCGACCTCCAACACCACTGACGCCGCGGAGTTCTTCAAAATGCTTGTGCGGTAACCGAATTGGAGAACACCCGGAAGCACCCAGCGATCCTCACCGGTGTGCCGGTCGAACAGTCTGACCCGTTGGATCGTGTTGGCGACCTCAGCTCCGTAGGCCCCGACGTTCTGCACCGGAGTGGCACCCGCCGACCCGGGTATCCCCGACAAGCACTCCAACCCGCCGAGTCCGTGCGCCAGTGAGGCGATGACGACGTCGTCCCACACCGCCCCGGCTTCGGCCCGCACAACGGCACCCTCGACGACGATCCCGGCATTCGCGAGCCGGACAACGGTCAGGCCGTCGAGATCATCGGCGAGCACCACATTGGATCCGCCTGCCAGCACCAGCGCCTTCGGGCCGAGCGCCCCCAACGCATCCACCACCTGCTCGGTGGTGGTGCACGTCACCAACCTGCGCGCGACGGGTCCGACGCGCAAGGTAGTCAGCGGAGCAAGAGGGACACCCTCCGCGACCGCCGCACCGCCTGTCGACGAGGTGACCACGGGCATTAACGGTAGCCTGACCAGCTATGCCGCGTTCTTTCGACATGGCCGCCGAATACGAGAGCACGGTCGAACAGGTCCATCGCGCGTTCAGCGACGAGAAGTATTGGCTGGTGCGGCTGGGCGATTCCGGCTCAGATGAAGCCACACTCGACACATTTTCCGTAGGCGCCGAGGGGGGGATCCGCATCGCCACCACCCAGACCCTGCGGGCTCACCGGCTCCCGGCGGTCGTCACGCAATTCCATCGCGGCGACCTGAGTTTCCTGCGGGAGGAGACCTGGACACCGATGGTCGACGGCCGCGCGACGGGGGTGGTCGTCGGGACGATCCCCGGCGCACCCGCCCGCCTGATCGGTCACACGGTGTTGGCCCCAGAAACCTCCGGGCCAGGCTCCCGCATGGCCTTGAAGGTCACCGTCGAGGTCCGCATTCCACTTGTGGGCGGCAAGATCGAGGACTTCATCGGTAGCCAGCTTCTCCATCTACTGGTCGCCGAGCAACGCTTCACCACCGTGTGGATCGACGAGAACCGCTAGCTCAGCAACTAGAATCCGGTGCCATGACCCGGCGTTCAGGCGGCCCCCTGGGCGCAATCACGCGGGGCACAACGGGCCACAACCGGCTGCGTCGCAGCGACCGCTGGCTGGTACACGATCCGCGGGTCCGCAACGCCTTACAGTCCTGCACCGATCCGCTCGTCGTCGACCTCGGCTACGGCGCTCTACCGGTGACTACGTTGGAGCTGGCGATGCGGCTGCGAAGCGTCCGTAGCGACATCCGGGTCGTCGGCCTCGAGATCGAGCCTCAGCGGGTGCAGATCGGCCGTGCTGCTGCGACTCCGGGGGTCGACTTCGCGCTAGGCGGTTTCGAGTTGGCCGATCACCGGCCGGTGTTGGTCAGAGCGTTCAACGTGTTGCGCCAGTATCCCGAGCGCGCGGTGCCAGACGCGTGGGCAACCATGCGACGGGGACTGGCCCCGGGCGGCCTGATCATCGACGGAACCTGCGACGAGATGGGGCGCCGCTGTTGCTGGGTACTTCTCGACGCAACCTCGGTGGTGAGCCTGACACTGGCGTGCGACCCATTCGCCATCGAACGCCCATCCGACCTGGCCGAGCGCCTGCCCAAGGTGCTGATCCACCACAACGTGGCTGGTCAACCGATCCACGCGCTGCTGCAGGCCGCTGACCGCGCGTGGGCCAGCGCCGCCGGCCATGGGGTGTTCGGTCCCCGAGCGCGATGGCGTGCGATGCTGGAATTGCTTGGTGCAGAAGGTGTCCCGGTTACATCGCCGCGGCGCAGCCTCCGTGATGGAGTGCTCACCGTGCCGTGGGCAGCCGTCGCCCCGGTCGACTAAACAGGATTGCCACCGCAACCGGACAGTTACGTAGCGCCCACGCCAGCCTTGGCGGGCACAAGCTCCTCTTCTGGGGTGAACGCATCTGCGCCCTCCAGCGCGTCGTCGAGATCCTGGGCCACCTGGATGTCCAATCCGCGCAGCTGGGCACTGGGGGTCATGAATGCAACGACCAGATAGGCGACCAGTGACGCGCCAAACGCGATGAACGTCGGCCAACCGTCGAACGTGCCGTCAAAGATCCCGTTGTCGATGTAGAAGATGGTGTTGTCGACGCCAAAGATCGTGGGCGTCATCGCGAAGAGCATGAGGCGCACCGCCAGCCCCACCACGATGGCCGCCATCGCGGCGGCCATGGTTCCCCTGCGCCACACCAGCCCGAGAACGAACGGCACGATCAGGCACGCCAATAGCAGGTCGAAGGCAAGGGTGAGCAGAATGCCGGTCTGCTTGACGTACAACGCGAACAGAATCGAGATAATCGTCATCGGGATCATCATCACCCTGGTAGCCCGCAGCAGCGGATCGGACTTCCCCGCGACGTGCACCCGACGCACACCACCGATATTGCGCACCGCAACCGCGGCGGTGGCAAGGATGGCACCGTTGGCGGTGCTCATCGACGCACCGACGATGCCGCACAGCACGATGATCGTGAGGAACAGCGGAGCGTACTGATCTAGCAGCACGAACAGCACCGGGCCCTCAGTACCTTCGGGCAGGATGGCGGATGATGCGAGCGCGATGAGCGCAAACGGGATACCGATCGTCGCAGCACCGGCCGCGCCGACGAAGCAGGCGCGTCGGGCGATCTCCGGACTCTTGGCCGCGAATATCCTCTGCATGAAGTCGATCGCGACAATGTCACCGATTCCAAGGGCGATCAATGTCGCCCAGTTGATGGTGGCGCCCTGAGCGGGGTCGGTGAGCTGACCCATGTCGAAGGGACCCATGCCTTCGGGGATCGTCAGCCCGTAGGCCACCGTTACCCAGATGACGGTGGCGATAGAACCGATCAGGATCATGCTCATCTGAACGATCGCGGTGTAAGCGTCGGCGATCATGCCGCCGGCTCCGGTGTAGGCCACCACGATGCCGGCGATCGCGATGACGCCGACCCAGTAAGGGATCCCCATGAAGTAGTTGAACAAGTAGCCACCAGCTACCAGGTTGCCCGCGACCAAGATGCAGAAAGCGAGGATCAGCAGCGCCGAAGACGCTTTCTCCACCGATGGGCCGAAACGCAGCCGGTAGTAATCCGGCAGGGTGGTTAACCCCATCCGGTTCATCGGTTTGGCGAAGAACAGGCCAGTGAGCACCAGGCACAGGGCCAGTCCGAGCGGCAGGGAGGCGCCAGCCCAGAAGCCGAACTGCGACGCCAAATCGGTGTTGCCGAGAGTGGCGTTGGTGTCGACCGCCTGGCCCATCAGGGCCGCACCAACCAACCACAGGGGCAACATGCGTCCTGCGACCAGGAAGTTCGAGCTGTCGCCGCCGACTTTGCGCGCAACGATGAAGCCAACGAGAGTGACGACAGCGATACTGACGCCGACACCGAGAAGAACCATGATGGAGCCTCCTGAAAGAGCGCCGGAGCCTCCCGGGCTTTTGTCCCGCCGTGGAACGGTCATGCGTCGGTGCCGGCCGCCTGCGTCTCTCGGACCAGACCCGGCATGCCGGCGGAACCCTAGACGCGCC
>JBMYXJ010000281.1:0-4461 GCA_049608285.1 Mycobacterium sp.
TCGCCGCCACCGCGGCACCACATTCGCCGGAGTTCCCTACACTTTCGAACTGCTCGAGCAGGTCGGCTTCAGATCGATGGATCTCCCCCACCTGCGATACCTGACGCAGGCCGGCGGCCGGATGCCCCCCGAACGGGTGCGCGAATTCGCCGAACTCGCCGACCGGCAGGGATGGCAGCTCTTTGTGATGTACGGGGCTACCGAGGCGACCGCCCGAATGGCTTATCTACCACCGGATCTCGCCCGCGATCGCTCCACCGCCATTGGCCGCCCCATTCCCGGTGGTTCGTTTTCCATCAGATCGGTCGACGATTGGCCCGACGGCGCCGGGGAATTGGTGTTCCGTGGCCCCAACGTGATGATGGGCTACGCGCACCGGCCGCCGGATCTCGCGCTCGGCGCCACGCTGACCGAGCTGCCTACCGGTGACATCGCTCGCCGTGGCCACGACGGGCTCTACGAAATCATCGGGCGTAGAAGCCGTTTCATGAAGACATACGGCCTGCGCATCGATCTGGCGCAACTCGAGAACACACTGCGGGCCCGAGGGCTCCCCGCCCTGTGCGTCGAGAGCGGCGACCGCCTCGCGGTGGTCGCAACCGGCGAGGTTGACCGACGCGACCTGCAGCGGCTGGCGGCGTGTGCGGCAGGCGTCCCGCCCGCAGAAGTCACCGCGGTCTGCGTCCCGCAGCTACCGATGCTCGCCTCAGGAAAACCTGATTACCCCGCAGCACGGGCACTGGCTCTCGATCAGCGCGCCACCGACCCGGCGGTAAGCAAGGAATCCGACCTGCGAACACTGTTCGCCGATGCACTTCAGCTCGACCCCGCCGAGATCGATCTGGACGCCAGCTTCGTCGACCTAGGCGGTAACTCACTGTCCTACGTCATGACCTCGGTTCGGCTCGAGCGCGCGATCGGCCGACTGCCGCCCGACTGGCAGCTGCTATCCCTGCGCGAGCTCGAGGCACGGCCCACACCGCAGCGCCGCCGATGGACGCTATGGGGCAGCACGGTGGAGACCAGCGTCGCGTTGCGGGCAGCGGCGATCGTGTTAATCGTGGGCTCCCACGCCGACCTGTTCACACTGTGGGGTGGCGCCCACATTCTGTTAGGGGTCGCCGGATACAACTTCGGCCGGTTCTGCCTGACCCCGGTCTCACGGACGGCGCGGGTCCGCCATCTACGCACCACGATCGCATGGATCGCTGTTCCCTCCGCATTGTGGATCGCGATCGCGCTCGTGTTCACCAACGACTACCACCTGTCGAACCTATTGTTGACCAACAAGTTCCTGGGACCACACGACAGCATGACCGCGGGACGGCTGTGGTTCATCGAAGTACTGGTATGGACGCTGATCGCTCTGGCCGCACTGTTCTGGGTGCCGGCCGTGGACCGGCTCGAACGCCGGAACTCGTTCAACCTCGCTGCCGCTTTCCTCGCGTTCGGCATGGTGTTGCGCTTCGACGTGCCTGGGCTGGACTCGGGCAGCGACGCCTGGTTCACCGTTCTGACGTTTTGGTTCTTCGCGGCGGGCTGGGCCGCAGCGAAGGCCGCGACGAACAGCCAGCGCGCGCTGGTAACCGCAGTGCTGATCATCGGCCTGCACGGCTACTTCGGCAACGACCTGCGCGAGGCACTCGTCTTCGTCGGCTTCACCCTGCTGGTGTGGCTACCAGCGGTGCGATGCCCGTCCATCCTCGCAGCCGGCGCTGGAATCCTTGCCGAAGCCTCGCTATACATCTACCTCACCCACTACCAGGTGTATCCACTGTTCGGCACCCATCGCGCCCTAGGCATGATCGCGGCGATCGGGGTCGGCGTCATGATCACCGCGGCCGTGACACTGCTGCGCCATCAGCATCGCCAACTCAGGCTCACTCGGCCGCTGTCGACGCCGGCTCCCGCGCCGCCATGAGTCCCTCGTGGACCAAGGTCGCCGCGACGACACCGTCGTCGCGAATCAAGCTGGCGTAGACGACACCGCGGCCACCTGCGGCCGCAGGTGACCGGCATTCGAGCAGATTCCACCGATCCGCGCGCACGGCTCGGTGAAACCACACCGACGAATCCGTGGTTCCGCTGCGGTGAGTCCTCGAGCGCATCGAGTGCCCGTGCACTTGCAGCGCCGGGTCGATCAGATATACGTCGGTGACGTAGACCGCGACCAGCTTGTGCAGCAACGGATCGTCTGGCAGTTCCACATTCGCCCGCCACCACATCCGGCGCACGAACTGCCCATCTGAGGTGTCGTCGGTGACCCTGATGTCGAGTTCATCCAACGGCATCGACGGTGCCGGACCGGCGGGGCCGGTACGGTCCAGCGTCACCGGATCTTCCGGAAGCGATTCTCGGCGACCATGTTCGGGCCCTGGTAGCGCGGCCGCGAAAGAAGCGGTTGCCGTGGCCAGCAGGCGCTCGCCCTGTCGGGCGTCAACCCGACGTGATGCTGCGGTGCGGCCATCGAACACCCGCTCCACCGTGTAGTCGACGGGTTCGCCCGCTTCGCCGCCGCGTAAGAATTGCACGTGCATGTTCGTCGGCGCCTTGACAACGTCCACCGTAGCCGCGGCGGCAGCCAAGGCTTGGGCCGCTAACTGGCCACCGTAGGCGCGCTTACCCACCGGACCGCTACCGTGGCCGCGCCATGTGCCCGAGGGGCCGCAAGCAACGTCGAGCAGATCCGTCAACGCGCTCATGTCACGGTGCCTTCTGCGCTCATGCCACGGCGCCTTCTGCGCTCATGCCACGGTGCCTTCCCGGAAGAGTCCGTCGACCTCATCGGCCGACATGGCTAACCATTGGCTCAACACCGCTGCAGTGTCATCCCCGAGCGCCGGCGCCGGAACCGCCTGCCGGTACACGCCGTCGATCGATGCCGGTAGCCCAGGGGCTAGGTAGCGCCCCACCTTTGGCTGTTCGAGCTCAGTGAACATCGGATTCTCGGCGACGCTGGCACCGGCCGCGGTCTCGGCGAACGTCCGGTACCGCTCCCACAGCACCGACGTCGCCGATAAACCCGCGGCGATCTCCTCACCGGTATGCGAAGCAAACCACACACCGAAAAGTGCGTTGAGTGCACCACGATGCCGATACCGCTGCCCCTCATCGGAGAAGTCCGCACCCACTGATTCAGCCAGCGCGGCAACGGCTTCGGTAGTGCCGGTCAACGTGGTCAGATCGCGGAAATGACGCCCAGTCAGGGCAACAATCATAAACGCGGCGCCGTCGCTGCTAGTGAAGTCCTGGCCGTAGGTGCCATACACGGCGTTGCCGATTCGGGCCCGCGATGTGCCGTTGATCATCACCTCGGTGAGCAGGCTGAGGTTACCCGCGGTGGCCAGCGCCACGTTCTCCAGCGGGATGCTGATGCGCTGACCGGCGCCAGTAGCGTCGCGATGACGCAGCGCGGTAACCACCGACAACGCGGCGTAAATACCGCAGGTGACGTCCCACGCGGGCAGCACGTGATTGACCGGCGCCTCCGACCCCGCAGGACCGGTGACCAGCGGGAAACCGATCGCGGCGTTGATCGTGTAGTCAACGCCGGTGCCACCGTCGCAGCGTCCCGACACCTCCAGATGGATCAGATCCGACCGGTCCTGGGTAAGCGCCTCATAGGAATGCCATTGCCGACCAGAGACATTGGTGATGAACACTGCACTGTCAGCGATCAACCGCGCAACCAATTCCTGGCCTTGCTCCGAGCGCAGGTCCGCAGCAAGCGACCGCTTGCCCTTGTTGAGCCCTGCCCAATAAATGCTGTCGCCGGCATCGGTGAGCGGCCAGCGGCGATAGTCGGCGGCGCCGCCGAGTGGATCCACCCGGACCACTTCAGCGCCGAGCTGAGCCAGCGTCATACCCGCCAGCGGCACCGCGACGAAGCTCGAGATCTCCACGACTCGCACTCCTGCCAGCGGCCGGGTCGGGTCCGCAGCTGGGTCGGTCATCCGCTCAAGCTAGCAAGCGAGGCCACACCAGTTCGATTCCCTCGGCGATAGAGACCAGTACCCGGTCACCCATCAACACTTCGAAGCAGGCGGCGTTAGAGTGGGAGCGCCCTGACTGACGGTCCAGGAGGTGCTCGTGGCTAGCGGCACAGCGGCTCCGGCGCCTAGCAGCGGCCAGGGGTCTAGTGGCGGCAAGGGAACGTCGCGTCCGCCAGGACGCCGACGCGGTGACAGCGGTGCGCGCCAGGCGATCATGGACGCCGCCACCGCGCTTTTCGCCGCGCACGGTTTTCAAGCCACCACCATTCGCGGAATCGCCGCGGCAGCTGGAGTGGATTCGGCCTTGATCCGTCACTACTACGGCAGCAAGGATGACTTGTTCGCGGCAACCCTGCATTTTGCGCCGGAGGCTCTGTCCCGCCTCGCTGCTGCAGCGAGCGGAGACCCGGATCATCTCGGGCATCGAGTAGTGGCCGCCTACGTGGGGCTGTGGGAAGATCCCGTCACA
>JBMYXJ010000282.1:0-4437 GCA_049608285.1 Mycobacterium sp.
GCCGCGCGGGCAGTCAACAGGTCGCCATGACCGTCCTGGTCACAGATGCCGATGACGCCAATCGGCGCCAGGAAGAGCGGCGACGGTAGCGTCATGCCGAACAGGTCGACGGTGAGGTCGCGTTCGCTGGTGCCAACCAGCATTCGCGGCATGAGTCCCCAGGCGTCGAAGGCCGTCCGGTTGACCCGCTGGGTGTTCTCGTCACCCGCACCGCCGGCGACGTACGACCAAATAGAGGGCGACATCGCAGCTTCGGCTTTCGCCTCCCATCCGGCGTAATCCATCGGGAGGGACGGGAGCACACCCGACAGGCCCTGCAGGTAGATCTCGAGCTGGTAGTTAGCGAATGTCATGGCCTAAGACTGCCACTGGCCCCACCGCGAGCACAGCTATTTCGCTTCGGCTTTGGCCAACTCGCGCTTCCACTGGCGGAACGTCTCCTCGGTGCGGCCTCGGCGCCAGTACCCGGAGACCGATCCGGCCCATTTGGCCTCGACACCGCGCTCCTGACGGATATAGGGCCGTAAATTGTGCATGACAGCCTGGGCCTCACCGTGGATGAATACCTGGACCTGCCCCGGCAACCAGGCCGCCTCCTTAACCGCGGCGATCAGCGGGGCGCAATCGCCGGCGCGATCGTCTCCGATCAGGTCCGCGCGACCGCCACGGTAGATCCACGTGACCTCAACTCCGGCCGGTGCTGACAGCACGATCTCGTCCTCGGGTCCGGCAACTTCGATAAAAGCCGCACCGATCGCATTGTCGGGCAAGGCTTCCAACGCGGCGCTGATCGCGGGAAGCGCCGCTTCGTCACCAGCCAGCAGGTGCCAATCGGCTGCGGGATCCGGCGCGTAGGCTCCGTTGGGACCCATCACGAAGATTCGTTTCCCCGGGGTGGCGGAGGCGGCCCAGGGGCCGGCGACGCCATGGTTGCCGTGCACGACGAAGTCGATCGTGATCTCGCGTCGCTGGGTGTCAGCATGGCGCACGGTGTAGGTGCGCACGGTATGGTCCAGCTCCTGGAAACTGTCCAGTGTCAGCGGTTGTTCGAGGGTGCCGACATCGACTGCGTCATCGACGAATACCAGCTTCACGTACGCGTCGGTGCACTCGATGGGGGTGAACGTGTCGAAGCCCGTTCCATTTCCTGAGCCGCCAAGCACGACCCGAATGAGATGCCTGCTCAACTGCTCAGCGCGCACAACCTCGAACGTGTGTATCGGACGTCCCGCCACGTGAACCATCCCTTACTGCTCGGTTGTCCTCGATGACTATACGAGCAGCCTCTTTCCTCGACGACTACACGAGCCGCCTCGGCCGCTCGGCGGTCCTAGGTTTTGCCAGCTTCCAACAGCCCTGCACCTGAATCACCAGACCCCGCACATCGAGCATGGTCAACGGGCCGAGCACGTCGGTTACCGGCAGCCCGGACACCACAGCGATCTCATCGAGGGTGCGTGTCCCACGTCCTGGCAGTGCTTCGTACACCGCGAGCTCGACGTCGGTGAGCTCGTCGAGCTCTGAGACCGGCCGCGCGGGGTCGGGAGCAAGCTCGCCGATGCGGCCGACCATCTCGACGACGTCTGCCGCACAGGTGATCAGCCGGGCGCCGGTGTTGATCAGTTCATGGCACCCCACCGACGAGGAGGACGTGATCGGTCCGGGCACCGCACACACCTGTCGTCCCAGCGCATTGGCCCAGGCCGCCGTGTTCGCCGCGCCGCTGCGCGCCCCGGCTTCGACAACCACGGTCGCTCCGCTCAGGGCGGCAACCAGGCGATTGCGAGCCAGGAACTGCCGCCGAGTCGGTCGTGTCCCGGGCGGATGCTCGCTGACAACCAGACCGTGGCGCGCCACCCGGTGCAGCAGCGCCGAATGCCCTGATGGATAAGGGACATCGATTCCGGCGGCCATGACTGCGACGGTCTCCCCTTCAGAAGCCAGCGCTGCCCGATGAGCCGCACCGTCGATGCCGTAGGCGGCTCCGGACACGACCGCAACGTCCCGCTGGATGAGACCTGCGGCGAGATCGGCGGCTACGTATTCGCCATATGCTGTCGCCGCGCGGGTTCCGACGATCGAGGCTGCCCGCTCAGCGACGGCGCACAACCGTGCGGGCCCGACGACCCACAACACGAGCGGTGGATAGGCCGGCCGACGCTGCTTGCCGTCCACTCCGCGAAACGAGGCGAAGGCCAGGTGCGGCCATTCCTCGTCCTGGGCGGTGACCAGCCGGCCGCCCATCCGGGCGAGTGTTTCGAGATCCTTTTCAGCACAATCGATGTCGCGCCGCCCCTCGGTGGCGCGGACCAACCGGGCATCGTCGAGCGCACGACGCCTGACCCGATCGGCGGCCTCTATCGCGCCGACGGTAGCGACCAGTTCCGCCAGCCGGGAGTTAGGTGGTTCGGCGACCCGCGACAGGTATGCCCACGCGCGCTGACTCTCGTCGTCCATCAGTGCGCGCCTGCATGGCGGAAGGACAGTGCAGTCATGACGTCGTCTTTGGTCGGTGACATGCGGCCGCCCAGGTCGCACAAAGTCCACGCGACCCGCATCGTGCGGTCAACGCCCCGGATGGTCAGCTGACCACGATCCAGTGCTGTCCGCAGCAGAGACATCGCTCCGCTCCCCGGCCGGAACCTGCGGCGCAGCAGCGATCCGCTGACCTCGGCGTTGGTCATGCTGCCATGCGGGCTCCAACGCTCCTGGGCAGCGCGGCGCGCAGCCCAGACGCGCTCACGCACGGCGTAGGTGCTCTCCTCCTCGTCGGCGGAGAAAGACCCCCCGTGGGAAGCGTGCATCTCCACCCGAAGGTCGACCCTGTCCAGTAGCGGCCCCGACAACTTAGTGCGGTATCGCCGTTTCTCCGGGGCTGCGCAGATGCAGGCTCGCGGGTCCGGTGGTGCGCAGGGGCACAGGTTGGCTACCAGCACCAGCTGGAACCGAGAGGGATACCTGGCAACTCCTTCGCCTCGGGCAAGTCGAATTTCGCCGTCTTCCAACGGTGTTCGCAGCGCTTCCAACGCACCCGTCTTGATTTCGGCGAACTCGTCGAGGAATAACACTCCGCGGTGAGCACGACTGACCGCGCCCGGCCTTGCCATTCCCGAGCCGCCACCGACGAGTGCGGCCACGCTGGAGGTGTGGTGCGGCGCGACGAACGGCGGCCCAGTGACCAACGGCGACTCACCGGTCAGCAGTCCGGCCACCGAGTGGATCGCTGTGACCTCCATTGACTCCGCGTAGGACAGCGGCGGCAGCAGTCCTGGAAGCCGTTGCGCCAGCATGGTTTTTCCCACCCCCGGCGGCCCGGTCATCATGAGGTTGTGCGCACCGGCGGCGGCTACTTCGACGGCATGGCGCGCATGCGGCTGCCCGAGTACATCGGCGAGATCCCCAGCGATCTCAGGAGTATCGGCGGGATGGTCCAATCGCGGATTCAGGTCGGCTTCTCCGGCCAACCAGGCCTGCAGCTGCCCGAGCGTGCGGGCACCCCATACCTCGATCCCCCCGACCAGACTGGCCTCGGCCAAGTTGTCGATAGGCACCACCGCTGCGGGCCAACCCTGCTTCTGCGCGGCCAGCACCGCGGGCAGCACGCCCTTGATCGGCCGGACCCGGCCGTCGAGGGCAAGCTCACCGAGTAGCGCCGTCTTCTCCAGCCTGGGCCAAGCTTTCCTGCCGTGTGCGGACAACACAGCCGCCGCTAGCGCGATGTCGTAGACCGACCCCATCTTCGGCAGGGTCGCCGGCGATAGTGCCAGCGTCAGACGAGCCATCGGCCAGGTGAATCCGCAGTTGCTGATCGCTGCCCGAACCCGGTCCCGCGACTCCTGCAACGCAGCATCGGCCAGCCCCACCAGGTGGACCCCGGGGAGTCCGGCGGCGATGTCAGCCTCGATCTCGACGATCTCGCCTTCCACGCCGCGCACCGCTACCGAGAACGCCCTGCCCAGCGCCATCAGGCTGCGCCCTGAATGTGGGTGATCTCGGGCGTGCGCCGGCGGCCGATCCTGATCGCGACGACATCGATGCGCACCGACGCCCAGCTGCCGTGCTGCTGCGCCAGCCACAGCCCGGCAAGCCGACGCAGACGGCGCACCTTGATCGGAGTCACGGCCTGCTCCGCACCGCCGTACTGCTCCCCCGTCCGCGTTTTCACTTCCACGAACACCACCGTGCCCGCGATGTCGTCCGCAGCGATGACGTCCAATTCCCCGTAGCGACAGCGCCAGTTACGTGCGATCACCCGCAGCCCGAGCTGACTCAGATAGTCAACGGCGAGCTGTTCTCCCCTGGCCCCGATCGCCGCTCGGCTCTCTTTTTTCGTCATGCGGGTCAGTCTGCTGTCGGGCTACGACAGAGCCGATACGTTCACGCATGACGATCCCCAACCGCGGATTCATCCCCAGGTCCGGCCGAGGACGGAGGCAC
>JBMYXJ010000283.1:0-4432 GCA_049608285.1 Mycobacterium sp.
TCGCGGTGGCCTTGAGTAGCTCCGACTTGTTCGGAAAGTAGTGATAGAGGCTGCCGCTGGTCATGCCGGCGCTGCGGGCAATCCCGCGAATTGTGGCCTGGGAGTAACCCGTCTCGGCGACACACCGCATCGCGGCATTGATGATCCGAGTCCGGGTCGCCTCGCCGCTGGCCCCGACCGGTCTCCCCAATTGCGAAGTTGCCGTCACAAGAATGTCCTCATTGTCAGCACCCGAGGGCGCGTGACTAATCGTCACTTGATCACATCAAGCTAGCATGGCCGGGCCGGCGACGTTCTTTGCGTCGAATGAACTGTGCGGTGGCGATTTAGCGGACACAACGGCGTTGTTCGCAGGTGCCAACCCCGGGCAAACCAGGCGGTGACTCCTGCTCGCCGCCCCAGCGCCCAGCCAGCACGTCCGGCGCACCGCATGACCCGCGGGTGTCTGTCGAAAACAAATCAAGGCCAGTTCACACTGGACGTGGGGCGCCGTTGAGCGGATGATGCAAAGGTGTTGCTCGACTGCACGAAGCCGGTTCAGTCAGGCACTTCCATGAAGGGTCTCGATTCAACGAGGTGAGTGTTCGATGGGCACTGCTGAGGAACGCGCCGCGCAATTGGCGTTGGTTTCCAGGCTCAAGACGACGTATCCGGAGGTTCCGGAGTGGCCCGCTCCGGATCAGGTGACTCACGATCACTACCTGGCGTACATGAAGACCAGCCACGATGTGGGTGGCGAGCTGGACGTGCCGCACACCTATGAGGACAAGGAGGAAGAGCAGTGGGAGCTGATGACCTATGTGCTCTGCGAGGTTCTCGGGTGGAGGGGAATTTGGGTTTCTGAGGAGCGCCGGCGGATCGGAAACGTCGATGTGGGGCGGGCCATTTATCTGGGCCTTCCCTATTACTCCCGTTGGCTGTGGGCAGTCGGTCGGCTGCTGATTGAGAAGGGGCACATCACTTGGGGGGAGCTGACCGATCGGTTGGCCGAGGTTCAGGGCCGCTACGTTGGCGGACTCAACGGGCGCACGCCGGAGGCCCAGCCGAAGTTCGAAGGTGACGGCTCGAACGTCAGGCGCAACAAGCACCACCTCGATGCGGCCGGCGTTGGTGACCCGCAGATCTTTGCCGGCAAGGCTGGGCCGGCCAAGTTCAAGGTCGGTGATCGGGTGAAGGTGCGCGAGTTGCCCGCGCTGTTTTACACCCGCACCCCAGAGTACGTGCGCGGGGCTGAAGGGATGATCGCCGAAGTCACGTATGAGAGTCCGGCTCCGGAGGACGAGACTTGGGACCGCGAGGACGCCAAGCCAGAGTGGCTCTACATCGTGCGGTTCAACCAGTCCGAACTGTGGGACTCTTACACCGGGCCTACGAACGACACCTTGCAGACTGAGATCCCTGAGCGATGGCTGGAATCCGTCGGCTGATTCCATCGCGGTTGCGAAATGTCATTGACGCTCTCGCCTGAAAGGAATACCAATTAGCCATGTCTGACCAGGATCACGATCACGATCACGCACGCACCGCCAAACCGATGGTTGAGGAGATCACCGACTTCGAGGTCCTCGAGATCGCGCTGCGCGAGTTGTGCGTCGAGAAGGGCCTGTTCACCGCCGCGGAACACCGCGTATTCACCGAGTACGCCGAGCAGATCGGCCCGACACCCGCGGCCCGGTTGGTGGCCAAGGCATGGCTAGACCCGGACTTCAAGAAGCTGGCCCTGACCGATGCGAACACCGCCAGCAAGGAAGTAGGGGTCGACTGGATGGATCCCACCGGCTTCGGTACGCCCAGCGACTTCGTAGCATTCAAGATCCTCGAGGACACCCCGACGGTGCACCACGTGATCGTCTGCGCGCTTTGCTCGTGTTATCCGCGGCCCATTCTTGGCAATTCACCGGAGTGGTATCGCACCCCGAACTACCGGCGTCGGCTGGTGCGCTGGCCACGGCAGGTGCTCTCCGAATTCGGCCTCGACCTGCCGGCCGAAGTCGAAGTGCGAGTGGAGGACTCCAACCAGAAGCACCGGTTCATGGTCATGCCCATGCGCCCCGAGGGTACGGAAGGGTGGACCGAGGACCAGTTGGCCGAAATCATTACCCGCGACTGCCTGATCGGAGTCGCCCTGCCTAAGCCCGGCGTCACCAGCAACGTGATCACCAAGACCAGACCGGCCGTCCGCCCGATTGCCGAGTGACCGACGTGCAGAACCAGGACTTGGGTGACTCAGAAGAATCGCCCACGCCGGAGAGCATCACCATCGACGCACTCGATGACATCGTGGAACGCAACCAAGTGTGGCCGGTCATGGCGGCTAAGTACGGTGTCGAGAACCCGCTGCCGCCATGGAAGACCAGTCTGGACGGTTTATGTGATGTCCTCGACCGCTCTTGCAGCAGAGATGAACTCGGCCTCACCTTCAAAGAGCGCCGTGATGAGGAAGACGCGCTATCGGCAACCACGTACGCCGGACTGCCCTATCCGGAAAACCAGTTGGTGTCACTGGCGCACTCGCTGATGGCGCGCGGCGTCATCGACGAGGAAGAACTCCTGGTGCGACTCGCCAGGATCCGGGCCAGACTGGAAGCTTGAGGGTGGTTCCCTGGCTGTCTCGATTCTAGAGATTCGGAAGTGATCGTTCCTGTCTCGGATCGATCCCGAGGTGTTCTCAGCTGGCGCGGTGGCCGTTAAGGAATGCGGCAACAAGGGCATTCGGGTCGATTTCTACCACAAGCTCCTTGGCTCCGGTGCGGGTCCACAGGCCGTGCATCATGAGGGGTGCAATAAGCATCAGGAGCTTTTCGGTGGGGTTGCCTGGTGCTAGTTGTCCTCGATCTTGATGTGTAGCGATCACTTGAATGGCGTTGTGCAGATTCGGCATGAAGGCACCCATGGCGGCGCGGAGTTCCGGGTGACGCGGTACCTCGACGGCGAGGTTCACGACGGCGGCACCGTACTTCTCCGCGGTCTCGGCGTAGGCCACAACGAGTGCGACGAGATCGGCCGTAATGTCGTCGGTGACTATCAATCGGGCGAATGGCGATTTAGCCAAGGCGTGTGTCAGCGCGGCGTTGATCAGTGTGGCCTTGTCGCCGTGGCGGCGAAACAGCGTTACCTCGTTGACCCCGGCTCGCCTGGCGATCTCTTGGGTTGTAGTGGCGCGGTACCCGCGCTCCGCGAAAACTGTGACCGTGGTGTCGAATAGGACATCAACGTCGATGTGCCTGGGCATGTGCCTCCGAACCTGGTATCCGCAGCAGCTGGCAGCCAGCTTAGCATTTAATGCAAGTACCTACTTGCATTAGGTGATAAGCTGATGCTTGACGCGCTCGGAACGGGAGGTTGAAGGTGACTCGGCCAGGACAACAACCGCAGGAACACGACGCATACCCGACCGAGAAGTCGCGCCGTTCGGTGCTGTGGCGTGTGAAGCTGAGGCTGCAGTTCACTGGCTGGCTTCAGTACCTCATGACCACAAACGTCGCGGTCGCGTTCCTGGTTATCGCTGCCGTCGGGTGGCTGATCGGAGCCTGGCCGGTGTTGCTGTTCTGGCTGCCGCTGACGATAGGTCTACTGCTGCTCACTGCCGCAGCCTTCGACGTCACCACGGTGAAATGGGGATTCCGTCCTCGCGAGCGGCTGCCGCAGCGCAAGGATCACCTCGACACATTCGACCTGATCCGCTCGCGACGCTCGTGCCACTCCTTCCAGAGCCGTGATCTCACCGTGAGCGACCGCGCCGAACTGATGGCGGCCGTTAGCAAGTACACGCGGCATGATGGTCTGATTGGTACCAGCCCGATTCGTCTCGAGTACGTCGCAGCTCGGTTGACGGTCTGGCCAGGGGTGGGCGCGCACGAGTTTCTCGTCGCGATAGCACCGCGAAGCTACGATCGCCTGGCGCTCATCGACGTCGGCCGTAATCTGCAAAAAGTCGTGCTACACGCCACGCGGATGGGGGTAGCCACCTGCTGGATCGGCCCCGGCGCTGACCAAAGCAGCGTCATCAAACACCTGGGTGACCGATTCGATCCCGATCGGGATCACGTGGTCTGCATCTGTGCGATGGGATACCGGTCACGCTTCCAGCCCCTGTCTACCCGCGTGATGGAGTGGGTAGGGCATCACCGCCTGCCGCTGGAGTCGCTCTTCTTCGCCGATCCGCAGCTTCGGGTGCCGCTGACAGTCGACATCGCGCCGTTTTCGACGTTTGGTCGTTGCTATGAAGTCTGTCGGTGGTCGCCCTCGTCGTATAACGCTCAGACCACCCGATGTGCGGCGGTGACAGAGCCAAAGGGAACCAGGCAGAAGGTAATCCGATTCGACTTCTTTACCACCACGACGTCGCGGTTCTATGCGCCTGTGGCGCTGGGAATTTGGTGTGCCAACTGGGAAACCGGCTGCGAAGCACTCGGTATCCCGGGACATCCCG